>CAIRNL010000657.1 GCA_903879975.1 uncultured Chloroflexota bacterium
AGGAGAGCTAGTACACAGGGACCTAAGTCAATCGGTAGTGATGGAGCAGCGCAGCATGTAGAGCGATTTGCCAAATCGCTCTACAAAACCGCCGGCCTATTTGCGCCCATCTGTACTAGACGCTCTGCCTACTGGGCAGGCGGCAAAATCACCGCGCTGATGGCGTGGATCACACCGTTGCTGGCCGGAATATCCGCAATGGTCACCTTGGCGCCGTTGACGTAGACACTGCCATCCTTGATCTCGAAGGTCACCGGCTGGCCTTGCACGGTCGTGGCACGCTGCCCATTGGTAATATCACCGGATTCAACCAAACCAGTCACGACGTGATACTGTAGAATCTGAGCAAGTTCTTTCGCTTGCAGCAGTTGGTCGGCAGTAAGGCCGGTCGTCGCCAGCAATTCATTGAAGGCAGCATCCGTCGGGGCAAAGACCGTGTATTCGCCACCAGCTAGGGTAGCATCCAGCCCCGTCGCTTCTAGTGCAGCGGCCAGAATCGAGAAGTTCGGATTGCTGGCAGCGACCTCGGCAATCGTGCCAGCAGCCGTCGTTGCGCTGCTGCCTGTGGTGGCACGCGCCGTGGATGTCGTTGTACCGGTCGACGTGACGCTGGTCGTCGCCCTCACAGCAGTCGTGGCGGTCGCCGTCACAGTGGCCGTCACAGTGGCTGCCGCAGCTGGCGTTGCCGCTGCAGTCGTGGCGGCGGCAGGCGTCGCTGCTGCAGTGGGAGCTGTCGCCTCGGCGCCAATCTCCTGGGTGGTCGGTAGCTTGATCACCTGGCCAACCTCAATGACATTGCAGTCGGACAGGTCGTTGAAAGCACACAACCGCTCGTACAGACGGAAATCGCCGTAAATGTCACGGGCGATGATAGCCAGAGTATCACCGGATTGAACTGTATAGGTGCCGCCGGGTTCACCTGCGCGTCCGGTCGATTCGGCCGCGGTGCTCGCCGCAGTCGTCGTGCCGGCAGCAGTCGTGCCAGCAACAGCCGCTGCAGCCACAGGGAGGGTACCGGTCGTGGCTTCCTTGGCAGTAATCGTCTGCAGCGAATCGTCGACCAACAGACCGCCGGTGACACCTAGTTCGTAGGTGGCAGGCACGCGTGAGTTGTTGTAGACGATCACTGTGTATGGGCCAAAGCCGGACGCGGTAAAGCTCGCCGAGCGGACATTTTCCTCGCCGGAAGCATTGACACGGTTGCCGGCAGCCACAGCAACGTCGCCAGCATTCTCACCACCCTGGTAGCGCCTGAAACCCTGGTCGTCCAGTACCCAGAAGCTGAGACGACGCGCAAGTTCCTGATTGTCGCGCGGGTCAAAGGTCAGGCGCAGGGTGATTTCGCCGTCACGTTGAGACGGCTCAAGCCCCAGGAAATGCTGGTCGTATTGCTCAGCCAGTTCGCCTTCGACGCTCTCCCCACGGAATGGGCCGGCTGCCACCAGCGTGACAGCCGGGGTAGCAGTCGCTGCGGCAGCAGCCTCAGTCGTCGCCGCAATAGGCGCAGCGGCACTGGACGTTTCCGCTGCTGTTTCTGTGGCTTCTGGAGTTGCCTCTTCCTCAGCCGCAGCTCCCACCGCCGTCACCTGCCCACTCTCATCGGAGATGATGCCGTTGCTGGCACTCAACGTGAAGTTGGCATCCGTCGCCGAATCGTTGTAAACGATGATGGTGTAAGCCGGCCCCGTGGCTCGGAACGATGCCCCCTGCTGGTTGTCGGGGGCATTCTGGAAGAAGTCCGTGCTACCGGACGCAACATTGTTACTTTGCAAGCGCTGGCCGGCGATTGCAGCTGCCAGATTGCTCTCGTTCAGAATATAGAAACCGACGCCGTTGTCTTCCGGATTGGCGCGATCCCATACCGCCGTGAGCGTCACTGTGCCCGGATTCTCCGGAGCCAGACCCAGCCAGATTTGAGCAAACTGACCGCCGGTGATGGTACCCTTGACCTCCGATGCGCTGAGCTGAGCGGCAGGTGCAGCCTGCTCAGCAGCCAGTGCGACTGGGGCAAAAGTCGTGAGGAGCAGCGCTGCAATGAGAGCGCCGGTCAGAAATCGGTGCCATTTTGTTTGGGTCATAGATAACCTCCACATGACCGAAATATTCAGGGTTGCGACGTTGTGTTGCTATTTGTAAACAGAACCATCGCAACGAAAAACATGTTTGAAAACACAGGAGTAGCCTTACGGTACTACTCACAATACAGACGCTTACGGTAGCCAACCGGTTCCGTCAACCAGACTGATGCACGCCTTCAACACAATTGAAACATTATACATCCGCCCGCCTGACCTGCCAAAAGTCTCTGCTGTTTCACCTCTTCAAACTCTTATTCCATCCGCCTTTCCATCTCGCTAGATTCAAGCACACGAACTGCAGGCAGTGATGTGGGAGACCGCCAGACCGCTCCTATCCCGACGTCACGCCCTAAGGAAGCGGCGGCGTCGGGATAGGCGTCGGTGTAGGCGGAATCGCCACAATATTCTGAACATGGTAATCCGAATGGGTGTAGTCTTGTCGGACAATCCGCAGACGAAAATCATACGCACCTGCCGGCAGTAAACCCAGATCCAGGCGGGCAAGATAGTTGTTGACCACCGGTTTTACATCGCTGAACAGGAACTTCCAGTCGCCCGCACCGGCCGGTGACCAGTGAATTTCCCAACGCAGCAAATCCGGCACAGCGGTCGTGCCTACAAAATCGACGACACCCGTGACACGGGTGTTGTCGAAGGGTAAATACAGGCCAGGTGACTTGGCCGCCGCACGCGTGGCGGCAGGATGGATGGTCAGCGCCTGGCGCGCGTTGTCCACGCGGAGCTTGGTCACATAGTATTCGTCGTAATTGCTGTCCCGATAGACGACGCGCAGGCGCAGATCGTAGAATCCATCGGCCAGTTGTAACGTGTCGAGTAGATAGATCTCCGACTGCCAAAACTGCTCGCTGTTGGTGTACAGCCAACTCCACTGCTCCATCCCGCTGGGCGTGATGGAAAGCTCGTAGCGGTCAAAGGGATTCAAGGCCGTCTTGCTGTTGACTGTGGCAATGATTGGTACCTGGCCGCGCAGAATGTCGCCATTCTGTGGTTCGAAGATGCCCTGCGCGTTGGGCACATAGCTGCGGAAACGTGGCGTCGGCGTGATGGTAGGCGACGGCGTCGGGAAGACGAGTAAAGGAGAGGCCGGCTGCACGGCGCCAAAGGCATCCACCACGGGGGTGGGTGTCGGCGGCATGGCGTTGCGCACCTCGAGCCGCCGCACAAATGCTTCCGTGTAATGGCCATTGCGATCGATCGCTCGCACGCGCAAATCGTAGCGGCCGTCGGGCAATGGGTAGGTGTTGAGCACATGCACCACGCCATTTCGCACTGCGTTGCGGCTGGTCGCAAGCCACTGCCAGTTTTCAGAGCCGGTCACGGCAAGATGCACGTCATAGCGCACGAAATCGTCGATCATCGTGCTGCCGGCAATAAGAGCAAAGCCGGCCACCGCGTCGCCTTCCTGCGGATTGGTAATTGCGTTGACTACGCTGAAGTCCAGCGTCGGTGTGGCCGAGATCATGGGCGGCACAGGCGGGAATGGTGTAAAAAAAAAGGGCGTTGCTGTCGGAAAGAGAGTCGGCGTTTGGAATGGCGACTGAAAAGGCGACTGAAAGGCAACATCCGGCACATCCAGCCCCGCCAGCACGCGTTGCGCCCGCTCCCCGCCGATCGCCAGCGCAAGCACGACCCCACCCAGTATGATCAATAACGCGCGAGTCCGAATCGTGTCCCTCTTCATAGCTCTCGAGTATAGCGCATGCAGGATAGGTCACCGCAAATAAAAAATGTGGGCGAAGCAAATCGAAACCAGGCGATCATGGCTGGACGCTGCACGCCACAGTCGGGCACTCCACGGCGAGAGGCAGGTCTCGGCATCTGCTTGAATACGCCGCAGCGTTGAGGCCGACCAGGACGGGATCAGGGTGCCACGCCAGGCAACAGAAGGGAGCGAATCTCTGCAAAGGAAGCGCATACGGCGTCTGCCCCGGCGGCAGCCAATGTCGATGCCGAGTAGGTGGTCGTCAGGCCGACGACGCGGCATCCTGCACTCCGCCCAGAGCGGATGCCGTTGACCGAGTCCTCGATGACGACACAGGCTGCAGCAGGTTGCCCTAGCCGTTCTGCCGCACGCCGATAGGGTTCGGGATCTGGCTTGGTGCGCTCGACATCCTCGGCCGTGACCACCGCGTCAAAGTAATCGTACAGGCCGAAGCGATCGAACACCAGAAGCTGGTTGCTGCGCAGCGACGACGTTGCCACTGCAAAACCACGAAAATGAGGCCGTGCAGCGCGGATGAACTCTACCGCACCGGGAATAGACCGGAGGCGATGCGCCATGGCCAGGTAGGTGACCTGCTTCTGAGCCAGGAGATCCGCAGTCGCAAAACGGTCGGCAAGATAGGTGCGATTGATGTGGGCGAGCAGCACTTCATCGGGGATGCCCATGAACTCATCAAAGAGGGGCGGCGGCAATATCACCCCGTGCGTAGCTATGACAGCTGCTACCGCCTCGTTGTGCATCGCCTCAGAATCCACAATCACGCCGTCAAGGTCAAATAAAATCGCTTGAATTCCCTCTATTCCCATTTCCGTCTCCCTCTCGTTGTGTCATTCGTGGGGCGCCATGCCACAAGCCCATTTATGCCCCATCTTGCCGCTTTCCACTCACAACAGGATCAACCCCGCCCGCGTCGCCTGTACCACTGCTTCGGTACGGCTCTGCGCGCCCAACTTACCCAAGATGGCATTGACGTGGAACTTGACCGTGTGTTCGCTGATGTTGAGCGCGCGGGCGATCTCCTTATTGGAAAGCCCCTCGGCCAAGTGGCGCAGAACCTCCAATTCACGCTCGGAGAGTGGTTCAACCAGGTCCAGCTGGGCTGGCGAGGGAGCGGGTGCAGTCAGCAGCGACGCATCGAAGACGAGCAGCCCCTGCACGACTGCGTGTAACGCGGATGCCATCTGGCCGGCACGGCTGGCGCGCAGCAGCAGACCACGTACGCCCGCCGCCCGTACCATGCCCGCCAGCGCGTCGACCGCCAGCAGTGCCACTACCGGCTGTGTATGCTCCTCGACAAACTGGCTGAGCGCAGCGAGCTGACCGTCAGGCGTCCACCCCAAGTCCCACAGAATTGCATCAGGCTGAAATGCGTCGAGCATGGCATGGAGGTCGGCATTGCTGCCGGCCTGGCCAGCGACAACGATCGTGGGTTCGTACGCAAGCAACGCGCTGAGACCGGTGCGCACCAGGGGATCGTCGGCCAGAATCAACACGCGAAGTCCGTTGGCTTGCGGCTGATTTGGCAAGTAGGTGACCTCAGACATGGCTCTTTGTCATTACGGTACATCGGCGTGTGCGTGGCGCTGCCACTGCATCGTGTAGAGATTGTAATAGTATCCCTGCTTTGCCAGTAGTTCCTGATGGCTGCCTCGCTCGACGATGCGCCCATGTTCCATGACCACAATCTGGTCGGCGTTGACGATCGTGCTCAGGCGGTGGGCAATGACGAAACTGGTGCGGCCGGCCATCAGCGTGTCCATCGCGCGCTGGATGATCTGCTCCGTGGCCGTATCGACACTGCTCGTTGCCTCGTCCAGAATAAGAATGCACGGGTCGGCCAGGAGCGCGCGAGCAAAAGAGAGGATCTGTCGCTGCCCTGTGCTGAAATTGCCGCCATTCTCCTCCACCTGTGCTGCATAGCCCTCGGGCAACGCCATGATGAAGTCGTGCGCGCCCACAGCCCTGGCCGCCGCAATCACCTCGTCGTCACTCGCATCCAGCCGCCCGTAGCGAATGTTGTCCGCAATGGTGCCGCCGAAGAGAAAGGTATCCTGCAGGACAATACCCATCTGCGACCGCAAACTGGCCAGCGTGACATTGCGCACGTCGCGGCCGTCGACCATCACTGCACCGCCGGTGACATCATAGAAACGTGCCAGCAGACGCACAACGGTGCTCTTGCCCGCCCCTGTTTCGCCGACCAGGGCGATGCGCTGGCCCGGCGCAGCATGAATGCTCACCGCATCGAGCACCGGTTCGTCGTCCTTATAATGAAAGGTGACGTGCTCAAAATCGACGCGCCCTTCGATCGGGCCGATGTCGACGGCACCAGCCATGTCGGTGAGATCAGGTGGCGTGTCAAGCAGGGCAAAGACACGCTCGCTCGACGCCATGGTAGACTGGAAAGTGTTGTAACGCTGCGCTAACTCCCGGATGGGGTCAAAGAAACGGTCGACATAAAGCACGAAGGAGACGAGCACGCCAGCCGTCAGCGCGTCGCCCATCACGAGCCAGCCGCCCACAGCCACGACAAGCGCCATAGCTAGCGAGCCGATGAAATCCACACCAGGGAAGAAAACAGCAGAGAGCTTCGAGGCGCGCACGTTGGCATCGAAGAAGGAACGGTTCAGATCATCGAAGTGCCAGAAGTTGTGCAGTTCGCGGTTGAAACTCTTGGTCACGCGGATGCCCGAGATCGATTCGTTGAGATAACCGTTGATGATCGACAGCCGTTGGCGCGTGGCACGGTAGGCATCGCGCACATGCCTGCGCCAGTAGTTGGTCAGGAAGATCATCACTGGCAGCAGGCTAAAAACGACCAGGGCCAGCCGCCATTCTAGAAGCAACATGGCGACGGCGATGCCGATCAGGTTGAACAACGAACGCGCCAACCCAGTGATCGACCACGTCAAGAACTCCTGCAAGACACCCACATCGCCGATGAGCCGGCTCATGAGGCGACCAACACTCATGTTGTTGTGAAAATTCAGCGACAGCGTGTGCAGATGGCGAAAGAGATGGCTGCGCACGTCAGTGACAACGCGCGTGCCAACAAAGGCCATGATATGAATCCGCTGGCGATTCGTGATCCATTCGACAACGGACACGCCGGCAAAGATCAGCGCCCACTGGTACAACGCAGTGAAGTGGCCTGCGCTCACCGCATCGACAGCTTGCCCCACGAACCACGGGCCGCTCACGGACAGCCCCGTCGAGACGGCCATGAAGAGCACCGCCAGGATGAGCTGCCTGCGGTAAGGCCGAATGTAGGTGAAAAGCCGCGCCAGCAGCCGACTGTCATAGGCCTTGCCCAGTACATCGTCGTCGCCGCCGTAGAGCAACAGAGCGATCTTTGCCTCGCGCTGCCGCCGCGCCTCCGGCGTATCCTGCCTACGCCGCCATTTGAGGGCTGAGTGTGTCATGGGGTCAATCTCCGATCACCTGGCGTTCAATAGCCACGTACTCCTCCTGGTCCTTGAGTTGAAGCTCATAGATCTTGCGGTACGGGCCATCCTCGGCGAGCAGTTCGTTGTGGGTGCCGCGTTGGACGATGCTCCCGCCATCGAGCACGTAGATGCAACCTGCGTTCTTGAGCGTCACCAGGCGTTGAGCGATGATGAAGGTTGTCCGGTTGCGCATGAGTGTAGCCAGCGCTTGCTGGATCAGGTGCTCGGTCTGCGTGTCGACGCTGCTCATCGAATCGTCCAAGATCAGAATCTTCGGATCATAGAGCAAGGCGCGTGCAATGGCCACGCGCTGGCGTTGGCCGCCACTGAGCGTGATGCCGCGCTCACCCACGTGCGTGTCGTAGCCGTCGGGAAATCGCATGATGAAGTCGTGGGCATTGGCCGCTTGCGCCGCCGCCACGATCTCCGCATCGGGTGCGCCCTCGATGCCATAGGCGATATTCTCCCGGATGGTGGCACTGAAGAGAAAAGGCTCCTGCAGTACCATACCGATGTGGCTGCGCAGGCTATGCAGCGTCATCGCGCGCACGTCGATGCCGTCGATGAGCACGCGGCCGTTCGACGGGTCATAGAAACGCGGCAGCAGCGAGACAATGGTCGACTTGCCGGAACCGGTCGGGCCGACAAGCGCCACCGTCTGTCCCGGCGCGACATCGAAGGTCACGTCGTGCAGGACGCGGTCGCTGCCGCGATAGGAAAAGCCGACACGCTCAAAGGTAACACGGCCGGCGATGTGCTCCACCTCCAACGCATCGGGCGCTTCGACAATCTCCAGTGGCGTGTCGATGATCTCGAAGACACGCTGTGCGCTGGCCCCGGCAGTCGCCGCTAGGTTGACCAGATTGCCAAGCTGCTGCGCAGGCGCGTTGAGCATGAGCAAATAGGAGATCATGGCGAAAAGCGTGCCCACGCTGATGGCACCGTCGATGGCCATGGGGCCACCAAACCAGAGAATCAGAAAGGTACCCACTGCCAGGATAAAGGTGAAGAGTGGCCAGTAGTTGCCCCACGTGCGGATGACACCCATACGCCGGCGGAACCACTCATCACTGTCACGGTCAAATTTCTCGAATTCGTACGGCTCGCGGGCGAACGCCTTGACCACGCTGATGCCCGTCATGCTCTCCTGCATGACCGTCGAGAGCAGACCCATCTGCTCCTGGATAGCCTTGAACATGGGATGCACGATGCCGCCGAAGCGCAATGCCAGCAGGATCAGCATCGCGATCGGGCCCAACGCCAGCAACGCCAGATAGACGTTTTCCCAAAACATGGCGGAAACCACGCCTACAATCAGCAGTACCACACCCGTCAAATCAAGCAGCCCAATACCGGCAAAACGCTCTGTCTCGCCAATATCACCCGTGGCGCGACTCATCAGATCGCCTGTATGCGCACGGTCGTAGAAACTGAAAGGGAGTTCTTGCAGTGCAATGTAGTAGGTATCGCGCAGGTCATAGGCGACACGATGGGTCATCCACTCGCCGTAGTAGCGCTGCAGGAAGCCGGCCATCCCACGGACGACAGCGATGCCGAGGATCAGCGCCGCTGCGGCAAAGAGTGCAGCCGGGTGATTCTGCTCCAGCCCGTAATCGATGGCACCCTTGATAATCTGGGGGATGAAGAGGTTGAGCAGCGTCGCAGCAAGCATGGCCAGATAGGCCGTGCCGAATTGCCACGGGTAGGGTCGCAGGAAGCCAAAGAGCCGGCGGTAGACGCTCAGTTTGCCTGTCATATCGATCTCCTCCACTGTGCGCCGATTGGAGAATTTCTCGAGCCGGCGATGCGCCAGCCACAGCAAAGAAAAAACCGTGGGCACGATCCCCGCCCACGGTCCGGTTAAAAGTGCAACTACCCAGTTCAGCTCACCGTTCGATGTTGGGACAACGCCATCCCATCGCAGCCAGACGCCGCACCGACAGTCCGGCGATGCCTTCTTGCATCACTGCCCTGACTGGGCACGCAGGGAACAGAACCACACCCCACACTCCAGAGTTACTGCACGATGATCGTCGTATCAACAGATTTGTACGCTGATCGGAACAATCTTCAAAAACACCCAGTTACAAATAGCTGACTACAACACCACACAATAGCAGCTTGGCGCTGCACTGTCAAAAATGACCCGCACCCCCACCAAAGGGATACTCCGTGTAGTCGATCAGCCCGCTGGGGGCTGGATGCGATAATGGTAGTCGTAGGCCGTCACAAAGCCGGCATGGGCGTAGAGAGCCTGGGCAGCCGCATTGCGTTGCATGACCTGCAGATAGGCGTCTTGAGCACCGTAGCGCTGTGCCCATATCGCCAGCGCGCGCAGGATGGCGCTGGCCGCACCCTGGCGCCGAAACGCCGGACGCGTCCCCATGCAGTAGATGCCGAGCCAGCCTGCCTCTACCACGCCGAGTCCCACAGCCGCAGGGTTACCCCCGGCACGCAGCACGACGTAGCCGCTGGGCGCAGCGATGCGCTGCAAGATCGCGCGGCGCTGCGCCGCCGCATGGCCGCTCACTGCTTCCAACTCGCAGTGTAAATCAAACCAAAGTGGGTCGAATTCCTCGCTCACCTCGACCTCGACCGCAGTGTGGCGGCGCAGCGCGTGCAGTCGATCGACCAGGGTGGCCAGCGATGCAGTCTGCACGTGCGTGTGCGCGTCGGCGACGTACCCGCGGGCGTCGAGCAGCGTGTCGAGATCAGCCGGCTGCACAGCATCGCAGATCTGGAAGATAGCCGGGAGGTTGCGCTCGGTATAGAATTCCTCTGCACGCGCCAGCTTGACAGCCACGACCGCGCGCCCATCGTCGTCGTTGGCCCAGACCGAATTGGCGCGCCGCGTGACCCCACCCGTATGGCGTAGCCGCCAGCCGTGACACGCTTCGATTTCGGCCGCTGGCCAGGCGTTGGCGGCGATGGTTTCCAGGATAAGGATGGTTTGTGGGTCGGTCATTGCAATATTCCAGGAAGCAACATTCACATTCTGTAGATTTTTTCGCCCAGAAGGAGCGGAATCGCGTCGTTGCGCAGGTGGGCTGCTCGTAACGCACTATACCACAGGCCGGTCGCTTGGGTCTCACCGAGTCACTGTGCTACACTCGACAGGCGTTGCAAGTCGCAAGGGGCGCGCTGGAAGGGCATCCCGGGCGGGCAACTCCGTCATCCAAGAACGCTCATTCAGGGTGCTCCGAGACAAAGGATCATGTACATGGTGGCACAACCAGGCGGCGACTACCAACTGCTCGACTCCGGCAATATGCGCCGGCTCGAACGGATCGGCCCATACCTGTTGGTGCGGCCGTCGTTGCAGGCTATCTGGCAGCCGCGGCGTATCGACAGCGACTGGGAGCGCGCCGACGGTGTCTACGAGCGTTCCGCCAACGAAGACGGCGGACGCTGGAAGTTTGCGCGCAAGGTCAACCGTGAGTTCGAGGTGCTCTACGGCGACCTGCAATTTCACCTCAAGCTGACCAACTTCGGCCATTTGGGGCTTTTTGCCGAACAACTGGAGAACTGGAACTGGATGCGCACCGCAATCCGTGCCCGGCTGGCGCGCACTAACGATCGCAACCTATACGTGCTCAACCTCTTTGGCTACACCGGTGGCAGCACGCTGGCATGCAGCCAAGCCGGCGCACACTGCGTGCACGTCGACGCTGCGCGCGGTGTGGTGGATTGGGCGCGCAAGAACGCCGAGTTAAGCGGCCTCCAGGAGCGCCCCATCCGCTGGCTGGTCGAGGATGCCATGAAATTCGTCAAGCGTGAGGAGCGCCGCGGCCACACCTACCACGCCATCATCCTTGACCCACCTACCTTTGGCCGCGGCCCCAAGGGGGAGGTCTTCAAAATCGAAACCGACCTGGTGCCGCTCTTGCAGGCATGCCGTACCCTGCTGGCGCCCGATGCACTCTTCGTGCTCTATAGCTGCCACACACCCGGCTTCACGCCCATTGCGATGCACAACCAGATCGACATCGTCGCTAGCGGGCGCAAGGGCACGGTAGAGACTGGTGAGATGTCGGTGGCCGAGACGCAGGCCGATGCCGGCCGCGCCCGCCTGCTGCCGAGCGGTGTCTACGCGCGCTGGCTGGCGGAGAGTTGATGCC
>CAIRNL010000658.1 GCA_903879975.1 uncultured Chloroflexota bacterium
GCTGTGCAGCGCGAGAGAGTGCAGGCACCCAAGACAGCGCTCCGCCTGGGTGCGCTGTCCATGCGCGCAATAGACACGTGACGCTCGTCAATATGCGGCAAGCCTGCGGGCCGTCGCGTAGATTTTCTCGGCATTGGGTCGGTAGGCGTCCTCTAGCGGCGGGCTGAAGGGAACGGGCGTATCCAGTCCACCCATGCGCAGCACAGGCGCGTCGAGCCACTCGAAGGTTTCCTCGGCGATCAGGGCAGCGACTTCCGCACCGATCCCAGCCAGTTTGTTGGCGGCATGGACGACCAGCACTTTGCCTGTCTTGTGCGCCGTCGCCAGGATCGCCTGCGTATCCAACGGCTTGAGCGAACGCAAGTCAAGCACCTCAACGGCGATGTCTTCGGCGGCCAGCTTCTCGGCGGCGGCAAGCGCCTGGTGCAGCATTGCGCCGTAGGTGATGATCGACAGGTCATTGCCTGGGCGGGCGATATTCGCTACCCCTAACGGCACCACATACTCACCCTCTGGCACATGGCCCTTCAGCGTTCGGTAGAGCGGCTTGCTCTCGAAATAGATCACCGGATTATTGTCCCGGATGGCGGCAATCATCAGCCCTTTGGCGTCGGCCGGGGTGGCAGGCGTCACTATCTTCAGCCCCGGGGTATGGACGAACCAGGCTTCCGGGTTCTGGCTGTGATATGGCCCAGAGCGGATTCCGCCGTCAGAGGGGGCGCGGATGACCCAGGGCACTGCCCCACCCCAACGATAGTGGGTTGTCGCCGCAAATTGCACGATACTGTCGAAGGCGGTCGAGATAAAATCGGCAAACTGCATCTCAATGATGGGGCGCAGCCCCATGAGCGCCATGCCGGTCGCTGCGCCGACAAAGCCCAGCTCTGCAATTGGCGTGTTGAGGACGCGCTGCGCGCCGAACTCTGCCTCGAACCCCTTGGTGGCCTTGAATGCGCCCCCAAAATCACCGGCTATGTCCTCCCCCATGAGCAACACATCCGGATTGCGGCGCATTTCCTCGCGCATGGCCTCGCTGATAGCGGCAATGTATGTCAATTCGCGGCTGGCGTGGGCGGCTGACTCGGTGTCGGCAAAGCCGAAATTACTGCCGGCGCTCATCGGGCATAGACCCCGTATGTCACGCTGGACGGTTCGGGCAGCGGGCTGGATTCTGCAGCTTCGACTGCGGCAACTACTTCGACGTGAGCACGCTGGACGATCTCGTCGAGTTCAACGGCATCGGCCACGCCGGATACAATCAATTTCTGCCGGTACAGGAGCACGGGGTCGCGCTTCTCCCATTCTGCCAGCAACGCTGGCGGCACATATTCGGCGCCATCGTGGATGGCATGGCCGAGCATGCGCATGGTCTTTGCTTCAATCAGCGTCGGCCCTCCGCCCGCACGAGCGCGCTCGACCGCAGCCTGTGTCACCGTGTAGACCGCTTCCACATCGTTCCCATCGACCACCACGCCTTCGATGGCATAGGCAGCAGCACGCTGTGCGATCTCAGGCGACTTCATTTGCTGATCGAGTGGCGTTGAATAGGCGTACTGATTGTTCTCGACCATGATCACGAGCGGTGCATTCCACACAGCCGCCATGTTCAGTGACTCGTGAAAGAGGCCGGCGCTACTCGATCCATCGCCGGTGAAGGTGAGCGCCACGCGCGGCTCCCTGCGGTAGACAAAGCTCATGGCTGCGCCGAGCGCCACCGGCAGCGAGTGGCCGAGGTGGCTGATGAAGCCGATGATATTCAGGTCGAGGTCACCCATGCCATGCAGGTTTGCATCCCGACCACCCGAAACGCCGTTGGCGCGGCCCAACAGATTGCCGAAGATACGCTGGGGTGTCATCCCGCGCACGAGGTAGGTGCCCAAATCGCGGTGCATGGGCGCAACGACATCATCCGGTTCCAGGGCATAGCCGGCGCCGACGCTGATCGCTTCGTGGCCACGCTGGCTGAA
>CAIRNL010000659.1 GCA_903879975.1 uncultured Chloroflexota bacterium
ATCGCGCCGGCGGTCAGCCCACGCGTAATATACCGTTGAAGCAGCAGCGCCATGATCATCGTTGGCACGATGTACATCACTGCTGCCGCCGAAAGATTATCCCAGCGCACGCCATATTGCAGATTCATCTGCGACAGGGCTACCGGCATCGTGAGCAGATCAGGCGTTGAGACCATAATCAGCGACAGACCGAAATCATTCCAGCTGAACAAAAAGGCAAAGACTGCTGCGACGGCCAGGCCTGGAGCGGCCAGTGGAAAGACGATATAATAGAGTACGGTCAGGCGGTTACAGCCATCCACCAACCCGGCCTCCGCCAGTTCATGGGGGATATCCTGAAAGAAGCCATACAGGATCCAGATCACCAGTGGGATCTGAATGATGGCACAGTGTGCCAGCACCAAGCCGACCGTCGTGTTGGTCAACTGCACGCGTGAAAAGAGCAGATAAAGCGGGATGCTGACAGCGATGGCAGGCAACATGCGCATCCCCAGCGCAAAGAGCAGACCGGCGCTGCTGCCCGGAAAGCGATAGCGTGTAAAAGCGTAGGCTGCCAATGCGCCGACCAGCACCGAGACACCGGTGGAGAGCAACGCCACGCGCAGACTGTTGCCCAGAAAGTGCGCCACAGGATACGAATCAAGAACGGTCGCGTAGTTCTGGAGCGTCGGCGGGTTGGGCAGGCTGATTTCCAGAATTTGCGATGGCTGCTTGAGCGATCCCACAAAAAGCCAGATAATCGGAAAGAGGAAGATCACCAGCGCGATCAAGACAATCAGATAACTAGCCACGAGCGCGGCGCGACGTTGCACTTTCATACAGCGGCTCCTTCCCTGCGCATGGCTCGAATCAGCAGCAGCGCGAAGACCAGCAGAAGTGCGGTCATGATCCAGGCAGCAGCGGCTGCCCGCCCGATCGACAACTCGGTGAACGCTGTGCGATAGGCGAAATAGGAGAGCACATCGCTGCGCATAGCTGGACCGCCTTTTGTCATCACATATACCACATCGAAGACGCGGAACGCGTCCATACCGCGCAGCAGCAAAGCGACCAGGATCACGGGGTTCAACAGCGGCAGCGTGACGCGGCGAAAGCGCTGCCAGGCATCAGCGCCATCGATCTGCGCTGCCTCGTAGAACTCTGTTGGAATCGAGAGAATGCCAGCTAGCAGCAGGATAATCAACATTGGCGTTGTCGCCCAAACATCCACAGCCACGATACTATAGAGCGCCAGATTTGGATCGGCCAGCCACAAAGGCGGGCGGTCTGTGATACCCAGCGCCTTGATCAGGTAGTTGATGACACCAAACTGATCGTTGTACATAAACTTCCACATCAGGCCCATTACAATCGGCGCCAGCATCATCGGCAGCATCAACAACATGCGAATCAGGCCGCGCCCCTGCGTGATATTGGCCAGCGCCAGTGCGAGGATCAGGCCGAAGAGAAACTCAACCGGCACAGCCACACCTGCGTAGATCAGTGTATTGCCCAGTGCGCGCTGAAATTCAGCGCTGGCGATCACATCGACGTAGTTCGTCAAACCGACGAAGGCAAAATCCTGTGGTCGCGGCAGGTAGAAGTGATGGACACTCATATAGGCCGAATAGAGCAACGGATAGATAAACACGGCCAGGAGGATCAGGAACGCTGGCAGAATCAGCAAAACGCCAAACATGCTGTTGCTTAGGTGGAACGGTTTCGGCAGGCGCTGCCGGTGCATTGCAGTCTCTTGGCGCTGTCGTGATGTATCCGATGCAGCGGGCATGGGTCCCCCTGGATAGTTAGCTGTCCCGAAGCGGAGATCTGGTCAAGTCTTCCAGGCAGGGCAGTGGCCGGCTGGAAGACTTGACCCTTGTCCCTTTGAGAGAGGCAGGGAGCCTATTGTCCCTGCAACTGCGGCAGCAGTTCTTCGTAAAACTTATTCTGGTTCAGAATCTCGGCAATCGCCGCATTGGCGTCGTCGAATGCGGCCTGCGGTGTTTTGGCGCCGATCAGCGCTTCTTGAATCGCTTGATACTGGACCTTCTCGATTTCCATCCAGGAGGGGCCAGTGTCGATCCACTGCACGCCACGCCCATCACCCAAGTTAGCGCCGATAGCAGCCGCCAGCAGCGGATCACGCTCGGCCACGATCGCTGACACCGACTTGCGCACCGGGTTGCCGATATTTGCTTCTGCGTAGGCGAGCGACGCATCCGGCGATCCCATCCACTTGGCGAAGGCAATCGCCAGATCGGGGGTCGCGCAAACTTTGAAGACGTTCCAAGACCAGCCGCCGATGTTGCCACCGTGCGTCACCGAACCAGGTTTGCGGCCAACTGCCACCTTGTCAAGGACCTGGGATTGCGCTGGGTCCTGCACCATTCCCCACATATAGGGCCAGTTGATCGCCATGGCGACTTTACCTTGGATAAACAGGTTGTGGAACTCCGTGTAGTCGAAAGTATTAGTGTCCGCCGGGTACACACCGTCATTCAGGTTGTCCACCACCCACTGCAAAGCAGCAACAGCCTCCGGGGAGTTGAGGGTGGGATTGTAGTCAGCGTCAAATAGATTGCCACCGAAGGCATACAGATAGTTATAGTACTCCCAGTTAGATGCGAGGCCTGCTGTGCCCTTGAACGCCGAGCCATACACTGCGATATTGTTCGGGTCAAAGCCGTCATCCCCTGGATGTTTGCCGTTGGCATCCGTTGTCAGCTTGAGCGCATATTCACGGAACTGATCGTAGGTCTGGGGTGGCTGCGTTGGATCCAGGCCGGCTGCCTCAAAGAGATCCGTGCGCCAGTAGAGCAGGTTGGTATCTGCGACCTTGGGCATGCCGTAGAGTTCGCCGCCGATACTGTACTGTGCTACGTCGCCGGCGTAGAAATCGTCGACATCTGGCGGCGTTGGGATCGGCAACAAGAAGTTGCTCAACCCAAAATCCTTGGCGCCGCCGGCGCCGGTTTCGATCATGCAGTACGTACCGGAATTATTTGCGAGTTCCAGGCGCACCTTATCGTACATTTCATTTTCTGGCAGGATGACGTAGTTGACCGAAGCGCCGCTCAGTTCGTTGAACTTCGAGCGCAACCCTTCCATCGCCCCGCGGTTGGCCTCTTGTGAGAAGTGGCTTGCATTGACGACGACATTGATCGACTGGCCCTCGAAGCGGCCAGGCGTATAATATGCCTCCTGTTCCGGCGTCATTGGCATCTTCCACTCCACAGCAGCTGGCGCCTGGTCTGCAGCCGGCGCGGCAACTGGAGCGGCCACCGGCGCCGTGCACGCAGCGAGCACGGCGGTCATTGTGCTTGCTGCCAGGGTCTTGAAGAACCCACGTCCCACTCGATGATGACTGACTCTCATGTTCAACTTCCTCCTGTTTCATGAATATTTGCTCAACTCGGCAAAACGAAAAACCGAATCGCACACTCGATAGCTGGGCAGGAACTGCGTCCTACAGTGACAGGATATAGACGCCAGGATTTCCGGGCAGCGTGGCTGCCGAGATGGCGAACTTGCAAACTTCTGGTTTTCATCGACCTGTCTGGGGGGGGGCGCAAGCACCACCAACAATCAAATTCATCTTCCCACGCCTTTGCGACAGCGCTGTCTCAAAAACAAAAAAAGACAATGCGGCAGCACACTTCAGGCTCGGTGCGCGAGTGGCGCCGTCGAGCGCCGCACCACCAATGTTGTCGGCAAAATCACGCCATCTGCAACAGTTTCCTCTTGAGGAATCAGCTGTTCGATCAAGAGTGACATCGCTTTGGCGGCGATCTGATAAATGGGTTGACGAACGGTCGTCAACGGCGGGCACAGCTGTTCGGCCAGTGGGTTATCATCGAACCCGACGACGGAAACATCTTGCGGGCAGTGCCAGCCCCGTTCCCAAATCGCCTGAATTACGCCCGTAGCCGCATCGTCGCTGCTGGCGACAATTGCCGTGGGCGGCCACGCCAGGGAGAGCAGGGTGCGAGCACAACTCAATCCGGTGCGGTAGGACCAGTCGCCCTGCTGTACCAATTCTTCGGACTGTGGAATCCCGAACTCGTGCAGAGCACGCCGGTATCCGTGGAGGCGGTCCCAACTGGCGCCATGCTGCGTATGTCCCTGTATAAACCCAATGCGCGTATGACCCAGCCGGATCAAATGAACAGTAGCGTCATACGCCCCTTGCTCGTCTGTGGCAGCCACCCAAGAGACGTCATTCCGTCGATCGTGTGGCGTCAGCATCACGAAGGGTACATGTGAGCGCTGTAATGCGGCAATAAACTCGGCGGCATTGTCGCAGGGGGGTGTCAGCACGAAGCCGTCCACGCGCATTTGGCTGGTGAGCGCCACCATGCGCGCGACGTCTGCTTCTTTTGCCGGATCAAAGCGGTAGAGGCCGACACGGTATGCGTGCACGTCTGCGAAGTCCAACATGGCGGTCAGCACTTCGTCGATATAGGCTGCAGTCGCATCGTAGAAACAGAGGCCAATCAACTGCGAGTAGCCGCGTGCCAGGCGCTGCGCCCAAACATTGGGCACATACCCCAGGTCAGCGAC
>CAIRNL010000660.1 GCA_903879975.1 uncultured Chloroflexota bacterium
GTCTGCGATGGCATCAACGCGGTCGACGCCTCGGGCGCCAATTGTCACATGTCGAGTGTGGCGATCTGCGCGCTGCTCACCCGCGCAGGCTATGAGCCGGTCTACCAGGTGTCGTGCCGCGATCGCAATCGCATCGCTATCCAGGGCGACCTGCTGGGCGCAGCTGCGCTGGGCGTGCGCAATGTGCTCTGTCTCACCGGCGACGATGTGACTGCCGGCGACCAGCCGCAGGCCAAGCGCGTCTTCGACCTCGACAGCATCCAACTGCTGCACACCGCGCGCCTGATGCGCGACAAGGGCGTCTACCTCAGCGGACGCAAACTGACCGTGCCGCCGCCACTGTTTCTCGGTGCAGCGGAAAATCCCTTTGCGCCACCCTTCGACTGGCGCCCGCAGCGGCTAGCCAAGAAGGTCTCTGCCGGTGCTGAGTTCTTCCAGACACAGTACTGTTTCGACATCCCACGCTTTCAGCACTTCATGGCGCGCATACGCGACCTGGGCCTGACCGAAAAGTGCTTCATCCTGGCCGGCGTGGGACCGCTACGATCGGTCGGCGCCGCCGAGTTCATGCGCAGCAAGGTGCCCGGCGTCTATATTCCCGATGCCGTCATCGAGCGGCTCAAGCGGGTGCCGAAAAATCAACAGCGCACCGAGGGCAAGAAAATTTGCGTCGAGATCATCCAGCAGGTGCGCGAACTGCCCGGTGTGGCGGGTGTGCACATCATGGCCTATCGCCAGGAAGAACTCGTCGCAGAGATCGTGGAAGAGGCCGGCCTGCTGCCGCGCCCCTTCCGTACTGACGCATCGCACCCAGCACGTGAACGTCACCTGCACCGTCCAGGCGAGCCGGCTCGCTAGAGAAAGAGCCAGAACGCAGACGCCGAGGACACGAGGCGGCGCAACGCAGAGCGCGCTGTGTCCTTTGTTGTCCCTCCTCGCGCTCTCTGAGCCTTTGGGGGTGCATTGCTGGATGACAGCGCAGGGTATCTACCTGCACAAAGCCAATCGATCAAAGGAGTAGTGGAGTGGAAACGGTTGTCAGTTCTCGTACAAAAGAGGTTCGCATCGGCCCCAATCTGCCCTTCGTCATGATCGGCGAGCGCATCAACCCGACAGGACGTAGGAAGCTCGCGGCAGAAATGGCCGCTGGCGACTTTGCGCGTGTGATTGCCGATGCCAATGCGCAGGTTGCCGCCGGCGCGCAGATGCTCGACGTCAACGCTGGCATCCCGCTCGCTGATGAGCCGGCGATCCTGGCCGAGGCCATCAAACTGGTTCAATTGATCACCGACGTCCCGCTTTCGATTGACTCATCGATCGTTGCAGCGCTGGAGAGCGGCCTCTCCGTCTACCAGGGAAAGGCGCTGGTCAACTCGGTCACCGGCGAGGAAGAGCGGCTGGAGGTAGTGCTGCCCCTCATCAAAAAGTATGGCGCCGCAGTCATTGGTATCTCCAATGATGAAACCGGCATTTCAGAGAATCCTGATGTGCGCCTGTCTGTGGCTAAAAAGATTATCGAGCGCGCCCAGGATCATGGTATCCCGCGCGCAGATGTGCTCATCGATCCTCTGGTCATGCCCATCGGCGCAATGCGCACCGCTGGCCGGCAGGTCTTCGAAATCGTGCGCCGCTGTCGCGACGAACTGAAGGTCAATACCTGCTGTGGCGCCAGCAACGTTTCCTTTGGACTGCCCAACCGCGGCCCGCTGAACGGTGCTTTCCTGGCCATGGCCATCGGCGCAGGCTTGACCTCGGCCATTACCAACCCGATCGAGGAGCACATCAAGACCGCGATTATGGCCGCTGACGTGATGACTGGCAATGACGAAAACTGCTTGAATTGGATTATGGCCAATCGCACCCCTCAACCGCAGGGCGAGTCGGCCGGCGGCCCACGGCGCGAGCGAAGAATGCGCCGCAGCTAGTGGAGTGGGTTGGCGTTCGGACGCAACGCGCAGGTAGCTCCGGCGCACCCTCGCCGATCGAACGAGGATGCGATCCGCAACAGTCTGCTCTATCGGTGTTACCCGCGTTCAATTGTTCTCAAGATTGGAATCGAGCAATGGAGCGCCTAAAGGGAACCTGCTTTATCATCTGCGGCGCGTTGGCGCGTGAAATATTGGCACTCAAGGAGCGGCATGGCTGGCCCGTGGATGTGGTCGCTGTGCCGGCCACCTTCCACATGATCCCGGCGCGCATTGCCCCTGCTGTGGAGCAACGCATCGTCGACCTGCGCGACCGCTACGAACGACTCATCGTTGTCTACGGTGATTGTGGCACAGGCGGCGCGCTCGACACGATGCTGGACCGGCTCGGCGTCGAACGTATCGCCGGTCCGCACTGCTACGAGTGGTACGGCGGCAGCCTTTTTCAGCAACTGCTCGACGAGGAGCCGGGTACCTATTTTGTGACTGACTTCATGGTGCGCCAATTCCGCACGCTGATCCTCAAAAGCATGGGCTTGGATCGCTTCCCGCACCTCAAAGACGATTACTTCGGAAATTACAAAAGGCTGGTCTACCTGGTGCAGAAGCCCGACCCGGCCCTGGCAGAACAGGCCAAGGCAGCTGCATCCTATCTCGGCCTGCCGCTGGAAATCCGCGCAACCGGCTACAACTTCCTGGAAGCGCGCCTGCTGGAGATGGTGCAAAGTCCGGGTGCAAGGTTGTGAAGCGCCTCTGCGTCTCCCTACACAATGCACATCTCAACACGTCGTGGGCACACCGTTCGAGGATTCGCTGGGCAGAATGGGGTGCGCTGCACACAACGGCGAACACGGCCCGTCATATGATATACTTGCCTGTGGCAGGTGAATGCTGGATTTGAAATCGGTCATATCACAGGATGCGCCCTACCTTGGAGATATACAATCATGGATCAGATGGTTGCCATGGAGATTCCTCGTGCGTGGCTGGGAGGCATTGCAGACGAACCACTGACATTGCAGGAAATCTTCCGCAAGGGACTCTACCAATACAAAGTGGAACGAGCAATGCGCCTCTATCGCGAAGGCGTTGGCTCGCTGGGTTATTTGGCTGAACAGCTTGACATTCCCAAGCGCGAGTTGATTCAGGAAATGCGACAGCGCGGCCTCGACCCAACCTTCTCTGAAGAGAGTGTACAGGAAGACCTGGCGTGACTGCAGCTCCTGTCGTCGTCGACGCCGGGCCGCTGATGGTGTTGGCAAAACTTAACTTGCGGCTGGATTCTTTATTTCTTCACCCAATTTCAAACCAGGAGTAAAATGGAATGCCCCACAAGTTGAACGACCTGAGGCGTCCCGTGCCCAGTGACCTGGACATCGCCCAGGCCGCTACGCCGCTGCCTATCGGCCAGATCGCCGAGGAAGCCGGTATTTTGCCCGAAGAACTCGAGCTGTTCGGCAACCATAAGGCCAAGATCTCGCTCGATGTGCGCGAGCGGCTCAAGCATCGCCCCAACGGCAAATATATCGTCGTCACTGCCATTACGCCGACACCCCTGGGCGAAGGCAAAACCACGACCACTGTCGGCCTCAGCCAAGCGCTGGGCGCCCATCTCGGACAGAAGGTCTTTACCTGCATCCGCCAGCCGAGCCAGGGGCCAACCTTCGGCATCAAGGGCGGCGCAGCCGGCGGCGGGTACTCCCAGATCATCCCGATGGAGGAATTCAACCTGCATCTGACCGGCGATATCCACGCTATCACTGCGGCCAACAACCTGCTGGCTGCAGCCATCGACGCACGCCTCTTTCACGAAGCGGACATGGATGACGCTACCCTCTTCAAGCGCCTCTGCCCGCCCAAGAACGGTAAGCGCAACTTCACGGGGACTATGCTGCGCCGGCTCAAGAAGCTGGGCATCGACAAGACCAACCCCGACGACCTGACACCGCAGGAAGTCAGCCGCTTCGTGCGCCTCGACATCGACCCGGACACCATCACCTGGCGCCGCGTCACCGACACCAATGACCGCATGCTGCGCAGCATCACTATCGGTGAAGGGGAACAAGAGAAGGGGCGCACGCGCGAGACCGGCTTCGACATTACGGTGGCCAGTGAAATTATGGCCATCCTGGCACTGACCACCTCGCTGCAGGATATGCGCGAGCGGCTGGGGCGTATGGTCGTCGGGCTGGACAGACAGGGCAACCCGGTCACAGCCGAAGACATCGGCGCAGCGGGCGCACTGGCCGTGCTGATGAAGGAGGCCATCAAGCCCAACCTCATGCAGACGCTGGAAGGCACGCCCGCACTCGTGCATGCCGGCCCGTTCGCCAACATCGCACACGGGAACTCCTCCATCGTGGCCGACCAGATCGCGCTCAAGCTTGTCGGGCCAGACGGCTATGTGCTCACCGAGGCCGGCTTTGGCGCTGACATCGGCATGGAGAAGTTTTTCAACATCAAATGCCGCTACAGCGGGCTCGTCCCGAACGCAGTCGTGCTGGTGGCCACGATCCGCGCCCTGAAAATGCACGGCGGCGGCCCCAAGGTCGTGGCCGGTAAGGTGCTCGACCCAGCCTACACGGCGGAGAACCTGGAGCTGTTGGAGGCGGGCTGCGCCAACCTCATGGCCCACGTGCGCAACGCACGGCGTTTCGGTGTGCCGGTCGTCGTGGCCGTCAATCGCTTCCATACCGACACCGAAGCTGAGATCGAACTGGTGCGCCGCAAGGCGCTGCAGGCGGGTGCCCACGACGCCGTATCCGCGAACCACTGGGCAGACGGTGGCGCTGGTTCGGTGGAACTGGGCAAGGCCGTCATCGAGGCGTGTAAGCAGCCGTCGGATTTCAAGTTCCTCTACCCGCTGCACCTGACGATCAAGGAGAAAATTGAGACCATCGTCAAGGTCATCTACGGCGGCGACGGCGTGGCGTACTCGCCCAAAGCCGAGGAGCAGATTGCAGCGTACACGCGCGCCGGCTTCGACCAACTGCCGATGTGTATGGCCAAGACCCATCTGAGCATCAGCCACGACGCCGAACTCAAGGGCGCACCCACTGGTTTCACCGTGCCCGTGCGCGAGATTCGCGCCAGCGTCGGCGCCGGCTTCCTCTACCCGCTGTTGGGCACCATGAGCACCATGCCCGGCTTGTCGGCACGACCCGCTTTCTTCGATATCGATTTGGACGAAAACGGGCAGATCGTCGGGCTTTCGTAAGAAAGAGGCAGCCACCAAAGTGCCAGCGATCCGCATACGCGCCCCTCTAACCGAGTGGGCGAAAGTATTTGGCACAATCGAACGGCTGCGCGACAATAAAATGACTTCGGCGGAAGGATCGTTCGGGAGCGCCCATTGTCCACTAGGCGACCTGCAAAATTTTCTTTCTTTGGCTACAGCCCGCGCATGCCGCTTTCCGAGGAAACGGCACCGCCTGGCGCGCCCGACGAAACTGCTGA
>CAIRNL010000661.1 GCA_903879975.1 uncultured Chloroflexota bacterium
GTGGAGTTCGGCTGTGGGGCTGGCCTGGTCGGCAAGAGCGGCGCAGGCCGTGGCGATCGCCGCCATGCTGGCTGGGGCTGCATCTCTGCTGTGGGGATGCAAAGAAAGATGGCGCGGGCAGGTGCTCGCCTGGCGTCGGCAACGGCTCACGATCGTCGTCTGGCTGTGCATTGCAACGCTGACAGCAGCCACGCGCCTGCTCCAGGCGCGCGGTCTCGCCCTTCCGCCATGGGTCGATCCGATCCACCATCTGGCGATCCTGCGCATTTTCGTCGAGCAGGGACGACTGCCGGCGACGATGGATCCTTTCATTGCCGGGGGTGCGTTCACGTATCACTGGGGATTTCATGGACAGCTTGCGTGGCTGGCCTGGCTGTTCGGGCAGACGGAGTCCTTTGCCCTGGCCGATCTCCTCCTGCAAGCTGGGCAATGGTTCAATGTTCTGAGTGTGCTGATGGTGTATGCAGCAGGCCGAGTGCTGTTTGCGAGCCGGCGAGCCGGCCTGTTGGCAGCCGCGCTGGCTGGGACAGTCACCTGGTTCCCTGCCTATTTTCTCTCCTGGGGGCGCTACACACATCTGGCCGGCACATGGATGATGATAGTGGCCTGCATTGGGCTTTGGCGGCTGCGCGTGCATCTGCGCTGGGGCGATGGTCTAGCGGCGACGCTGCTGGTGGCGGGATTGGCACTGGTACATGTACGTCTTGCCCTGTTTGCGGCGGTTTTTGTGCTGCTGCTAGGAGCGATTCTGTTGTGGCAGCGGCAGTGGCGGCCCCTGCTGGCTTGGCTGGCGGTGACAGGGGCTGCCAGCGTTGCAACCCTGCCCTGGTGGTTTGCGCTGCTCCAGTCGGCCTGGGCGCGTGCGCTGATCAGCCCGATCGAGAGTGCGGCGTGGACGGCGAGCAATGCAGTGGACTGGAGCTTGATCTGGGCGCCACGCGGCGCCCTGTCGCTGGCGATTGCAAGCGCGGGTCTGAGTGTATGGTGGACGAGCGCTGCCGCCGGCACCGTGTTGGCTGGCGGCAGCGCGACCGTGTGTGCCGTTGCCCTGATCTGGTGGAGCAGACGCCAGCTGCGCCTGCGTCGCCTCACGGTGCTGACCTGGCAGCGCTGGCTGCTCGTATGGGGCTGGGTGGCGGCAGTGGCGCTGCTGCTGCAACTGGATCGGCTGGGCATTCCCATGTTGCGCATCTCGCACATCAACGCAGGGGGGATGACCTTGTTCCTGCCGGCAGCGCTGGCGGGTGGAGGGTTGTTGGCCTGGGCGATCGGGCTACTGGCGCGGCTACGTCTGGCGCCCTTTGTGGCCAGTGCAGCAGCCCTGGCACTCACGCTGTGGGGTGCGCAGGGCATGACCAGCATCGTCAATCCGGCGACTGTGCTGGCGCGTCCCGCCGACCGCGCGGCGCTGGCGTGGATTCGTGCCAACACACCGCCGGATGCGAAGTTTGCCGTAAACGTCTGGGAGTGGCAGCCGCAGACCTACGTGGGGAGCGACGGCGGCTACTGGATTGCGGTGCTAACCGACCGTGCATCGATCCTGCCGCCGTTGCTCTACAGCGCCATCCTGCCGTCGCAGCAGGTCGCTGCACGCAACATGCTACTCGCCGCCCTCAGCGGGGCAGATTCGCTGGACGATCCGGCATTGCGGGCTCGTTTGCGGGCTGACGGTGTGACGCACCTCTACCTTGGCGCGCGCAGCGAAGATGTAGGCAGTCCTGGCATTCATGCGGCGCAGGTCGATGGCCGTCCTGAGGCGACGTTGATCTATCGGAAAGAGGGTGTATCGATCTACGCAGTGCAATGGGGGGAATAAAGCAAGCGGAGTGAAGCGCAATGCGCTTCACTCCGCTTGCTCACAGTTAGCTGCGCCTGCGATCCATCATGTTCTGTGGGATGGATGCAACACCAGCCACCTATTGGACGGCGATATTGACTACCGTTGTCGAAGCTGATGCGTTCGGGCTGTCCGTATCCGTCACCACCAACAACACGGCCACGTTGCCTTCACGCCCGTCGTCAGCACTGGCTGGTTCAGGCATCGTGAAAGTCACCTTGTTCAGACCATCGCTGTGGTTGAGATCCATGATCTCATTTTCGGGCGACACACCCCCGATATACCATTTATAGAGATAAGTGCCATCGGCGCCCAGGTAGCCCATGACGAAGTCAAAGTTGCCGATGCCAAGGGTGGCCAGGGTCTGCGTGGCATCGGCAGCCGTCAACGTGACGGGATCGCCTGGCGTGGCACGTGCCGGTGCGTCGACCACAAGCGCTAGCGGCCGCAGATAGTCTGAGCTAGCTGGCACGTAGACAAAATCTTCGAATACTGCGCTTGTCTCCGTTTCCGTGAAGCGCACTGTGAACTCGAAGACCGGGATCAGTTGCCCTTGCGCATTGCCGGCGGATCCCTCCCAGTATGCCAGGGTGGAGGACAGGATCTGGCGTCCCGAAACGTTGATAGGCAGCGAGTTCATCGTCACATCGTCATCCAGGGTGAGATAGAGCGCCGCGGCCGTCGCGGCATCGAGAAGTGTCGTCATCATCTGCTCGCCTGCGGCATTGACGAGCGGTTCGATCTCACGCCAGCCCCCCTGCACGCCCAATGGGTCGACCGCTGTCAGCATGTTGGCGGCAGTCACACCCGGCGGCAGCGTAGCCGGCAGATAGACCTTCTGTTTGGCGCCAGGGCCGACAACTGTGTAGGTGACATCGCTGACACTTGACGCTACCACCGACGGCGCCGTGAGCTTGCGCGAGTAGATGACCTGCTGCACAACGGGCGTCTCTGCAGCAGCAACGTCGGCGGCACTGGCAAGCACGCCGTTGCGCCCCAGGTTGCCGGTCGTATCTTAGATGACCTCGTAGAAGACGGCATCCGACGGCATCAGGTTATTGCTCGTCAGGAATGCATCCGCAATCGCGCGGGCATCGTCGGCAGCCAGGTAAGTGACCGAAGCCGCTGTTGCCGCCAGCGCAGCGTCGACGCTATCCTGGGACCAGAGTTGATCCAGTTCCATGAAGCGGTAGATACCGCTATTGGTATCCAGCTCGAGCTGTCCATCCGTACTGACCAGGAAGCCGGCCGTATCCGTTGCAGGGCTTGTGCCGGGACCTTCAGCGGCGTCTACCATGCCCGTCCCACCGATCACCGCCGGCAAGAACACGCGCGGCGTCGGCACGTTGAATGCCGCGCCGAGGTTATTCAGATCATTCTGGGCATCGGCGAGGCTGTAGGGTTTGAAGCCAAACACCGGCATTGCGGTCACCTGGTTGGCCGGCACGTACGAGGCTGATTCGGTGCCGCAGTTGTGCGTCAGCCAGAAATAGTCGTCGTCCAGCGTATCGGCGCAGACGCTGCTGTAGTAGGGGTTGTCATCGAAGCAGGCTGTCTCTTCGGCGATGACACGGGCAGTGCGGTTGCGCTGTGCGACGTCACAGGCGGCAAACCAAGCCTGGGTCATATTATAGCCGTTGCGCAGATAGCGGCCGAAGTGATAGGCCTGCGTGTCGGTTTTGTTGAAGTATGCCGAGGCATTGGTCACAAAGCCAAGGATCA
>CAIRNL010000662.1 GCA_903879975.1 uncultured Chloroflexota bacterium
CAGCCGCGCCTGCGCTTCAAACTCGCTTGAGTCCTGGTTGAGTGCGTCCAGCACTTCTGCAGGATACTCGATGGTCAAGGTGGTCATGGTTCGCTTCCCTGTAATGACTCGCCAAAGCAAGCCCTCTGCTGCGGCTGGCGCTCCTCCAGCCCGCAGCGCGCACAACTACCAATCTCATCATACACGACATCCCGTAAATCGCAAACGATACCCAACCGGCCCCTAGGGCGAATTCATGTTGCGATTGCACCCATTAGGCGCAACGGAATTTGCGGCGAGCGTTCACAGAAGCGAAAGCCTGCCGGGATGGTAGTCCACCCCTCGATACGAAGCAGAGCAGAGATCGCGTTGCGAAGGGCGGCCATTACTTGGGGTATAATTGGCCCCGAAAACTAGACCATGAGCTTAAGTGAGAAGGTATACTCAGGGAAGCACATGGAGGGCTTCGGACTCGGTGACACCACTTTAGTTTGGGCAGTTTGTGGTCTTGACAATGGGGCCAAGCATAGACAGACACACACAGATACCCCCCCAGAGCCCCTTGTCTAGACCAGGCGCACATTCAGTGAAATCCAAAAGAAAGGTCGAGCCTGCCAGGAGAGCTCTGCACCGGCTGCACAGTCTATGCAGTAGTCTCATCCGCCGGGAATTGGAATCCGTTTTGAATCCAGGCGACGACTGCGCGCATTTGGAACTGTTCCTCCTCGTTGAGCGAAGTGTAGGCCTCGGACGCCGTCTGGAGCAGTTCGTGGCCGTCCACGCTTTGCACCAGCCCGGCCAGCCCATCCACGCTGCGCGTGGCGCCACTGGACGTGCCACCGCCAAAGAGGCTGCCGAGCACTTTGCCCAACCCGCCGCCTGCCAGCAGCGTTCCCGCTATCTTCAGGAGAAGCTGCAGACCGGCCAGCAGGTCGTCGGGACCGTACTTCTCCTTCTTCTTGCGCTTCAAGTCGGCAGCGAGTTGGCCCTGGGCTCGCGGCTTTTTGGGGCGCGGCTTCTTCTTGGCCGCGCTCTGCGAAGTGCTCTCCTTCTTCTTGGCCGCGGGTTTCTTCGGGGTCGGCTTCTTGGCGCTGACCGTGCCCTGGTCGAGTTCGTCCTCGCGCAGCAAATCGCCGCTGCGCACATAGATCGGCTTGCTGCATTCCGGGCAGTTGGTCTTGCGCTTGGGAACCTTTTCCAGTTTGTGCCGGCAGTAGGGGCAGCGCACAAAAGACGGTTGGGTGCTCATGTCATCTCTCGCTGTCTGTTTGTTTGGAGTATCATCGGTAAAAATCGACCCAGGCCAGGGCCAGTTCGCTGTGTTTGGCATCGACCAGGCCGGCGGGTAGCCGTACATCGATGGAGCCGTCTCGCAACGGAATCGCCGGCGCGCGCCCGTCACCGGCCGTGATCGTCACCGTAGCCCACAGCGCATCGCCTTCATGCAGCAACTGCGTTCCTTCGCCGCCGACTGCCGATTGCGTCACCCCGTGAGGGGGGCTGCTGGCAACAGCGATTTCCAGGCGCTGCTCGCCGTTGTCGACAGTGAGCTGTTCCAGCCCTCGCAGATGCAGGCGCAGCAGGATCGCTGGGGGCAGCGCCGTTGGATTCAGCGTCACCAACGCGCGGCCGATCCCGCGCACACTGGTGATATCGACCACCAGCATACCGTCGCTCTCTGACAGATGCACGCTGTCGCCGGCGCCGGTGGCGACCACGCCGGCGGCCGTGTCGCTGCCGGCCGGCTGCACCGAACGACAGCCGGCCAGCATCAGCATCCCACCCAGCCCCAGCAGAACGGCCCCGCACAGCATCCGCAGCATCCTCATCGTCGCCCGTTTCCCAGTCCCATCACGTTAGCCCCGAATCTCGAAGCGCGTAAACTCGTCCACTGCATCCAGCCAGCGCAGCTCGACTGTGTCCACACGCGCCGCAGGCGCCCCTTCGTGCAACCACTCGGCAAACACAGCCAGCGCGTCGGGTGCACCTTCCGCCAC
>CAIRNL010000663.1 GCA_903879975.1 uncultured Chloroflexota bacterium
ACATCGCTACAAGAGCAGCTGGCACCAGGAGCGCCAGCAATACCTGAAGATAGGATGGAGTTGTCACACGTATTCCGCCTGAGTCTGGATTCCCTGTGTGCCATCATTCTACTGTGCGCCACGCTGCATGACAAACCATCCAGCCCGTGCAGATGCCGGTCACCGCTGGGCGAGCCAACGCCTTCGGCACGTCCCATCCCAGTGGGACCCGGCTGTGCTCTGCGCACGTTTTCCTGCGGGTGGTTGTGATATGATCCGAGTGAGAACCGTCTAAAGCAGGGAATGAGGGAGGCGATGAATCGCGACATGATACGCCACTTGGGCAGAATAGCAGGGATTCTCCTGCTGCTTGCGGGAGGTCTGGTTCACGCACCAGCAGTACGCGCCCAGCCTACTCAAGGAAAGGTCGACAGAAACCAGGATTTTGCAAATTTGCCCTCTCAGCGGCAGGGATATCCCCAAATCCTGGTTTCTCAATCCCATCCCTTTGGGGTAGCGCCATTGGCCAGCTACATGATCGAGCTGGCTGCGCCGCCGGCAGCAGTTATCTATGCCGGGCAGGCGCGCGGCGATCTGGTCAGTAGTGCGGCAGCGACAGCCGCCGCACAGGGTCATCTCGCCGCCATCGAAGCGGCGCAACAGGCGACGGCCACCTGGCTGGCCGGGCACGACGTGCCGGTGCTCTACCGCACCCAGCGCGTCTACAACGGTATCGCCGTGCGCGCTCACCCCGCACAGGTCGCTACACTGGCAACATTGCCGGGCGTTAAGGCCATACACCGCATCCTTGCGGCTCGACCCGACAATGCGACTAGTGTCCCCTACCTCGACGCGCCGTTGCTGTGGGGGGGGGTGGCTGGCGCACCGCCTGCACTCGGCACCGGCATGCGCATTGCCATCATCGATACAGGGATCGACTACCTGCACGCCGATTTTGGCGGGCCAGCCAGCAGCGACGCCTACGCAGCCAACGACCCCGCCATCAGCGGCGATGTGCCGGGCTTTCCCAATATCAAGATTGTCGGCGGCTACGATTTTGCCGGCGACCGCTATAACGCCGATCCCGATTCACTCCATTACAACCCAGTCCCGCAGCCCGATCCCGACCCGATGGACTGCTACGGCCACGGCACGCATGTCGCCGGCACGGCAGCCGGTTTCGGTGTGACAGGGGATTCAGCGCCCTACAACGGCCCCTACACCGCAACGGCAAACCTGGGTGCGCTGCGCATTGGGCCCGGCGTTGCGCCGCTGGCCGAACTCTATGCGCTCAAGGTCTTCGGCTGCGCGGGCAGTTCGGATCTCGTCCCGCAGGCCATCGAATGGGCGGTCGACCCTGACGGGGACGGTGATTTTGCCGACCGCGTCGACGTCATCAATCTGTCGCTAGGGTCGCCCTACGGCGAACTCTACGATCCGACCTCGGTTGCGGCCAACAATGCGGCGCAGCTCGGTGTGGTCGTCGTGGCCTCTGCTGGAAACTCCGGCGACGACTTCTTCGCGCTTGGCAGCCCCTCCAATGCCGACCGCGTCATCAGCGTTGCAGCCATCCAACATGGGCAGACGACACTCCCCCACGGGGACGTACAGCGTGTAGAATTTGCCGCCGGCTTCTCCTCACGTGGCCCACGCGCAGGTGATGCCGGCCTCAAGCCGGACCTGGCTGCGCCAGGCGTCGGAATCGCCTCAGCGTCCAGCCTCACCGGCAGCGCTGCGCGCACGCTCTCCGGCACCTCTATGGCGGCGCCGCATGTCGCTGGCGCCATGGCCCTGCTGCGCGAGCTCCGTCCAGACTGGACAGTCGAGGAATTGAAGGCACTGGTCATGAACACGGCCTACCCGCTGGTGCGGACAGGCATAGCGCTGACATCCACACTCTATGCGCCGGGGCGGGTCGGCGCGGGACGAATCGACCTGCGCATGGCTGTGAAGAGTGACAGCGTCGCCTACAACGCGCAGCAGCCCGGCCGCGTGGCGTTGCCCTTTGGTGCCCCAGCCGTCGTCGACCATCTCACGGCGGCACAAAACGTGCGTATCGTCAACAAGGGTGCCCTGGCGCGAACCTTCGAACTGAGCTACTTTCCGATCACCGACCTGACCGGTGTAACGGTGACGGTGCCAGCAAAGCCGCTCCAAGTGCTCGCAGGGACACTGACCGAATTCCCTGTCCTTCTGGCGGTGAACGCAGGCGAATTGCAGCGTCGGCTCGACCCGGCGCTGAGCGTCTACCCTGTTTTCGGGCGCCACTGGCTCGACGAAGAGAGCGGCCACGTGCTGATGTGGCCGCAGGGTGCGAACTGGCAGGCAACGCTCGGCGACGCCGGTGACAGTGCGATCTTCGCCTATTCTCCGGCTACGGCGCAGCTTGCCTACACAATAACGCTGGTCGCTGTGGCGCCTGCCGATGTGCTGACTATCACGCTCGGCGCAGGTCGGCCCGGGGATTCGCTGGTGCCGCTCTATACGCTCTACCGCGCCACAGATGGAGCGCTGCCAGCCACACTGAGCGGGACGATCTCGTTCGATCCTGCGTACGAACTGTTGCTGGCTGCGGACGGGCTGGCCGTCGGTGTGGCAACCGTGACACAGCCAGCTAGCGAGGTGCGCGGGCAGCTTGCCGTGCAGACGCCGGTTTTGCACCTGCCGCTCCATGCAGCGCCGCGCGCGGTTTCCGCCATGAGCGCCGATCGACAGCAGATAGACTTCGGCAGTGA
>CAIRNL010000664.1 GCA_903879975.1 uncultured Chloroflexota bacterium
ACCGGCGCACAGGACAAAAACTCAAACTCTTCAGCGCCGCTAGCTACCGCTTTGCCCGTGGCGTGCCGGCCACACTCAACGACATCGCCGCCCGGCGCGCCGCTGACCTCATGCGTCGCTATGCCGGCGGGCGCCTAGTGCCGGGCATCGTGGACGCCTACCCAGTGCCACAGCACAGCGTGACCGTCTACACCTCCGCCAGCGATATGCGGCGCATCCTGGGGATGGACGTCGATCTCGCCCAGGCTGCCGATGCCCTGCAACGACTCGATTTCACCGTGCGCGCAGCCGTAGAACCCGATCCCGCCGCACCCGCCCAGGCAACCTTTGCCCTGCATCGCACACCAGGCGAAACACTGCTCGAGTGTGTCGTGCCGTGGCATCGGCTGGATGTCAACATTCCGGCCGATCTGATCGAGGAGGTGGCGCGCATCATCGGTTACGAGGATGTCGGTACGACGCTCATGGCCGATGCGCTGCCGACACAGCACCGCGACGAGGTGGTCGAGACAGAGGAGAAAATCCGCAACATTCTCATCGGCTGTGGGCTACAGGACACGATCAACTACGCGCTGACGTCGCCGGAGAACCACGCGCGATTGGCGGCCAACGATGGCGGCGAAATCGCTCCGTTCATCGAGCTGGCCAACCCGATTGCCGTCGAACGCCGCGCCATGCGCCGCAGCCTGCTGGTCAGCCTGCTGGAAAGCATCCAGTACAATCTGCGCTTTGCGGACCGTCTGGCCATGTTCGAGATTGGCCGCGTCTACCTGCCTGAACGCGCCAGCGGCCTGCTGCCCGTGGAGGATCGCCGCCTGAGCCTGACCCTGGTTGGCCCGCGCCAGCCACAAAACTTTTACAGCACTGACGCCACCAACGAGGAGATGGATTTCTACGACATCAAGGGTGTGCTCGAGACGCTGCTCGAAAGGTTGGGCTTCAATCCCGGCGAGATTGAGTACCGCGCCGCACCAAGCACGGCGTCATTTGGGCCGCGCTGCGCCGAAGTCATCGTGGCAGGTACGCTCGCCGGCGTCGTAGGCGAGATCCACCCCCAGGTGCGCGCCAACTTCGGCCTGCCGGCCGTGCGCGTCAACGCAGCCGAGTTGCGCATCGAGCCACTCCTGCGCCCAGCCTGGAAACTCGACCCGCTGCAGCCGATCAGTGCCTACCCACCTGTGGTGGAGGACCTGGCCTTTGTAGTGGACGAGTCAGTCACCATGCGCATGGCCGAGGCGGCCATCCAGGCGGCCGGCGGCACGCTCCTGACCGATGTGGAACTCTTCGACCTCTACCGCGGAGAGCCGCTGCCGCCAGGCAGCAAGTCGCTCGCTTTCCGCCTGACCTACCAGAGCCAGGAAACCAGCCTGCGCGACGCCGACGTGGCCAAACTGCGCGACCGCATCATCCGCCGCGTCGAACGCGACACAGGCGGCAAGCTACGCAGGTAACTCAACGGTCAACTCGCCCGCCCCTGCGCCCACGGTGCCTTCTGCGACGAAACCAGTCGAAGCTGCAAGCAGTGCCGCACGAACCTGTTCGGCACTGCTTGCCGTCCCTGGATATCGTTGAGATAGCCGTCGTTGCACTCGCCGACTACAGGGTTGACCGTGCTGGCGCCGATGCCGATATCCGGATTGAGCGAGAGCGCGTGGTCAACCAGGGCATCGGCGACACGCCAGACGTTGAGCGTATTGGTCAGTGCGATCGGCGTCTCGATCTCACCCAATTCTCGCACCTGCTCCAAGCCACACGCCTTGCCGTAGCCGTTGATCGTATGCGCCGCCGCAGCCACCTTCTCTCGGAAAAGATTGCCGCCGTGGGGCAGGATCACCGTGACGCCGGTACGCGCAGGGCCGGCACCGGGCGTCAATGCACCAGCCCCAAAGCTGACAGTCGTGTGACCCACGCGTACGCCGGCGACGTCAGTAATCGCATTCCACGGGCCAGCCGGCAGCCGCCAGAACGCGTCCAGCCCTAGGGCGCGGGCGCATGGTCGGGTGATCATTCGATCTCCTGAAAAAACAAGCCAACCTCCGCACAATGACAAACACGCGAAAATTGGCGATCCTGCAATGGAAACAGCCAGTATCTCAGACGGAGGAACCGCCGCGCCCAGTCTCAATGCGCTTCCAGGCGACGACCACCGCCACCGTGATCACCGCGGCAATGACGCATTCGAAGATCACCTGCGGGATCACGGTCGGGATGATGGCCCATGGCAGCAGGCCGAAGAGAATGCCCAGGCCGAGCACCAGCACGGTATTGGTCAGCGTGCCAGCCACCGCAGCGACGGACAGCGCCGCGATCTGGTTGCTGCGCTTCATAGCCTGGTAGACGAAGGCAGCGACCACGCCGATAAACAGCCGGGGCAGGAAGAGCACGACGAATGGCATCCACGCCGGTTGGTCGACAAAAATCGGCAGACCGGCAAAACGGGTCAGCGCGTTGATACCAAAGACCAGGCCCACGATCAGGCCCACCCCCCAGCCCTCCAGCACGCCGCCCACAATAGCCGGCACCTGCATGATTGTGGCTTCACTGGTGACATTAGGCACAGGGAAATAGCCGAGCCCAGTGAGCGCCAGAACGGCAGAAATGGCAATCATGACCCCAGCCACCACGATACTGCGCGTCGAAATTTTCATGAGACACCCCCTCCTATGTGCTTGAATTGGATCAATCGAACCCTCAACCAGGTACTTCGTCAGTACCCGCTCGAATCTCATCCACACAGGGCAATCCGTACGCGCCCTGGGCAGCCAGGACGCCGTTGACAATGGCTTGTGCCAGGATGGCATGGATGCGTTCGACCGTGTTCTCCCAGCGAGCAACAACTCGAGCTAGCGCCCGCCTGACGCGCCGCCGCACACGTCGACGCCGGCTACCGCACCCTCCGCTGGGCAGAGGATCACCGTGCAGCCGGTGCCGTC
>CAIRNL010000665.1 GCA_903879975.1 uncultured Chloroflexota bacterium
ATCGTCACGGAGCCAGGCCGGCCGGCCTGGGCAATAATCGTCGCCTCGCGCTCGTGGTTCTTGGCGTTGAGCACTTCATGCTCGATGCCGTTCCGCTTGAGCAGATGGCTGACGTACTCGCTCGTTTCGATAGCAACCGTGCCGACCAGCACCGGCTGTCCAGCCTGGTGGCGATCCTTGATGTCAGCGAGCGCAGCCTTGAATTTGGCATCCTGCGTGCGATAGACCAGGTCGTCCATATCTTTGCGGATGACCGGTTTATAGGTCGGAATCTGGACCACATCCAGGTTGTAAATCCGCTGGAATTCTTCTTCCTCTGTCTTGGCCGTACCGGTCATACCGGCAAGTTTGTTGAACATGCGGAAGAAATTTTGGAAGGTAATGGTCGCCAGCGTCATCGACTCCTTCTGCACCTTGACGCCTTCCTTGGCCTCGATCGCCTGGTGTAGCCCTTCGCTGTAGCGCCGTCCTTCCATCAGTCGGCCAGTAAACTCGTCGACGATAATCACTTCACTGTCGCGCACAATGTAATCCTTGTCGCGGCGGTAAAGGGCCACAGCACGCAACGCGTTGTCGAGGTAGGGCAGCATGTCAAAGTGATCGGGCGCGTAGAGGTTGTCCGTCCCCAGCACCCGTTCGACGTAGGCGATGCCCTCCTCGGTCAGCGTCGCCGTCATCTCTTTCTCATTGATGGTGTAATGTGTTGCCGGCGTGAGGCGCTTGGCCAAGCTGGCAAATTGCACGTAATAGTTGGAGCTTTCGCGTGCCTCACCAGAGATGATGAGCGGCGTTCGCGCTTCGTCGATGAGAATGTTGTCGACCTCGTCGACGATGGCATAGTGCAGTTCACGCTGTACGGTGCGGGTAACGTCCTGCGCCATGTTATCGCGTAGGTAGTCGAAGCCGAACTCATTGTTCGTGCCGTACGTGATATCAGCCTGGTAGGCCGCGCGCCGCGCAATCGGCTTCAGATACTGGAAACGGTCGTCAGCGTTGGGAAATTCCGGGTCAAAAAGGAAACTGCCCATATCTGGGTTGCCTGCGCTGTTTTGGATAACTGCTGCGCTCAACCCCAAGAGGTGATAGATCGGCCCCATCAGTTGCAGGCCGACCTTGGAGAGATAGTCGTTGGGCGTCACCAGGTAGGCGCCACGGCCTGTGAGCGCGTTGAGATAGATCGGCAACGTTGCGACGAGCGTCTTGCCTTCGCCCGTCTTCATTTCGGCAATGGTGCCGCTGTGCAGCACCATGCCGCCGAGCATCTGCACATCATAGTGGCGCAGGCCTGTGGTGCGCTTGCTTGCCTCGCGTACGGCGGCAAATGCTTCGGGCAGAATCTCCCAGAGAATTTCCTCCTCCGCTTTGCGCAGTGCTTTCTTGATACGGTCTACCTCGACGCGCGCATATTTCTGCTCGTCAGTGCCCAGGACATCTAGATATTCCTGCTCGGCGGCAACTAATCCTGCGCGCAGTTCAGTCGTTGCCTCGGCAATACGAGCCCGGAAATCGCGCGTCATGGCACGCAGATCGTCGTTGCTCTTGCGCCCAAACTCCGCCTCCAGATCATTGATCTCCTGGACAATGGGACGGTATTTCTTCAGTACCTTCTCGTTCGGATCGCCAGTAATGGCGTAATACAGTTTCTTGAACATTGGATTGCCATCCTTCATCGCACCGACCCGAGTCCAAAATCGGAGTCAGGTCGCACCTTCGCTTCCAGCCAGCGCCGTCCCTTGACAGGTCGGGCAACGATGCAAATTGTCATTCTACCACGCGCGCCAGCAGGGTCAATCTTATAACGATTAAACCAGCCATTCGGGATCGTTGCTTCCCGAAAGAGCACCGACTGTCTAAAGTGATGGAATTTACGGGTCGCTAGAATGGCTGCTCCTGTCGCCACCCGTCACGAGTCATGCGTCACCGGCCATTCGTGACTCGTGACGCATGAATTGCTACCCTAGCGATCAGTAGGGCGGCTTGGCCGGCCCGTTGTACTTACAGCGTCCTGTACGGGGGGAGTTGAAGCGCTTCTTAGGGCCACCGTACAGCGTACACGCGTGTTCCTTGGCGTGGGTAGCGCACAAATAACAGCCTGGTTCGCCCTGCTCGTAGTAGCACTGCATACAGATATGCGTGGCCGGCTCGCCGCAATCGGCGCATTCATAGACCAACATGACATTGCGCGCCAGCAGAGTCAGTGGTTTGGTCGTCAGTGGCTTGCCCGTCCGTTCGCCGATGACGTCGATTTTCAGTTCAGTCGGCGTGCCAAAATCGTATTCGTAGCGCCCTTTCAGGCCAGGCCGCAGCACGTCGCTCGCCTTGCTGGTGATACTCTTCTGATCGCCCAGGGCAAAGAAGCCGTCGATCAACTCTTGATAGCGCGTTGTGCCGAAGACAAAGTGGCTCATATGGTTGCAGCAATCGACCCAGATGGCACGCAGATAGGTGTCGAGGTCCACCAGCGTTGCACTGCCCGCCACTTCGAGATGTAGCCAGTAGAAGCCCTCCATCGTGTCACGCACAACGACATGATAGAGCGACTGAGTCTTGCGTTTGCTCGCCTCAGCCTTGTCTATGGCAGCCTGGCGATCGGCACAGGTGGTGAGATGCTTGGCGATGTTGGCAGCAGCGACCTCGCGGCCACAGAAGGCACAGGTGCCTGTGCTCGGTGGTTTGCGTGTCATCATGTTGCTCCTTCGGCAGCGAGCGGGCGGACTACGAAGCCGGTGAACTCGACTGGGAAACCGCTGCCGTCCGGCGCCGCACACATGACGCCAACCATCGCCTCGGCACTGGGCAACAGATAGGCGATGCGCAGCAGTGCATAGGCAGCCCCGTCCAGAGAATAGAATATCTCCACAGCCTCGGCCTTGCGCACTAGCCGCAGCCAGATCGCCGGCGGATTCTGCGGCAGCGGTGATACTGCCCAGTCGGAGAAATCGTTGGTCACGACCGCACTGACGTATTGTACGCCATGGACATACTCGATGCCGGTCTTGATCCAGTGTTCGGCGTCGACGCGCACCATCAGACCTGCCTGGTCGTAGAGCTCGCGGTAGTTGCCTGCAACCTTGACCTCGCTCACAAAGTCACCAGCCTGCGTCGTATAGCACACATGGCCATTATCGCGGATGAAACCGTAGTGCGTCTTGCGCCAAAAATCGCTGCCCGCATCGGCAGTGACACAAATGGTGTCGCCATCGATCTGCCAGATGCGCGGCTCATTGAACCATTGCATTGCATGCTCGTTTCTAAAAAAGAGTTTGTGACGGAAATCATGCTCAATAAAGTCTATCACATTATCTCCGATTGTAGACCTCTCCCAATTGTTGTGTCATCTATACAATATACTGAAGGCCGCATCACGTTGGGGACGCTGTGCAAGCCGGCTCGCTGCGGATGAACCAAAAACGCCTGGAACGTTACCGTCCCAGGCGCTCTCTATCCCAATCCACCAGTCCCATGCTCCCCTGAGCGACAGACGCTGTATACTCCACAAGGCATCGGATACAACGATGAGGCAGCAGTGTCCACACCCAAGAGCCGTCCCACCGCAAGGGCGAGCCAAATCTTACTTGACCTGCACCCTGATCTGCTTCGGCTTGATCTCTTCCGCCTTGGGCACACGCAGACTCAACACGCCGTTGCTGTAGGTCGCTGCAATTGCATCGCCGTTGACCGGCACGTTGAAGTTCACCTTGCGCTCGAACGCGCCGTGGTAGAGTTCTCGCTTGATGAAATTGACTTCTTCAGGCTGCGCCTCGAACTTGCCACGGATCGTCAATTCCTCGCCCTCGAAAGTGATCTCGACATCCTCAGGGTTGACGCCCGGCACGTACGCGTTGAGCACAAAGGCGTCGTCAGTGCTGTAGGCATCGATAGGCAGACGAACCACACGGGACGCCTCACCGTTGTTCCCTCCGTTACGGACATAGTCATAGGTACGGCCACTGGCAGCACGGTTCATGGCATCGGTCATGTTGACGAAATCACGGACCATCTGGTTGTAGCTATTGGTGCGCATGGTATGAATCTCCTTTTGTTCGAATTAGATTGTGCAAGGCTTACCTTGCGATAGATGTCTCTACTCTACCAGGTCTGCGTTAGAGCGACACATGCAGCTCGTTATCGTAGAATTTGCGCGATGTCAGCAAAATATTAGCGGCTGTCACAAACCAGGGCACGCGAAATGCAGAATCAGGGAACAACACAAGTGAGTCGGCCGGCGCGGGTATCGCTCTTGCTGCAGCGGGCAAAATGGCCAGGACCGAGACGGACAGCCTACTGGGACGCACCCTGTGCTGCAGCACACTTGGGAAAGAGGCGCCGCGACGGCTATACTGTATAGAAGTGGCAACTTTTGTGTGGGATGATCGCGTGCGCGTGTTATTGACTGGCGTCGCCGGTTTCGCCGGCAGCTTTCTGGCCGACTACCTAATTCGAGAAACGAATGCCGAGGTGCATGGCGTGGTGCATCGCCACGACCATCGCATCGCACACCTGGCTGGGCGCCTTCACCTGCACCGCGGCGACCTGCGCAACGCCCTGTGGGTGAGCGAGGTGATCCAGGATGTCATGCCCGACTTCACCCTGCACCTGGCAGCGTGGAGCGATGTCGGCGGGTCGTGGCGCCAGCCATGGACGACCTATGAGCTCAACATCCAGTGCCAGCTCAACCTGCTCGAAGCGTTGCGTCGCTGGCAGCCTACCTGCCGCACGATCGTCGTCTCCTCCAATGAAATCTACGGCCTGGTCGAGCCTGATGACCTGCCCATCGACGAACACACGCCTTTTCGCCCCAACTCGCCCTACGGGGTGAGCAAACTGGCGCAGGACATGATGGCGTTGCAGTACTTCAACAGCCACCAGATGCCCATCGTCCGCGCGCGCAGTTTCAACCACCTGGGTCCTGGACAGGCCGATGACTTTGCGGCTTCCGCCTTTGCCCGTCAGATTGCCGAAATCGAGCGCGGGCTGCATGAGCCGGTCGTGCGTGTAGGCAACCTCAGTGCTGAGCGCGATTTTACCGACGTGCGCGATGTCGTGCGTGCATACTGGCTGCTGGCGCAGTCCGGTGCCGCCGGCGCCTGTTACAATGTAGGTTCGGGCCAGCCGCGCGCAATTCGCTGGCTGCTCGACACGCTGCTCGATCTGGCTGAAGTCCCGATTGGGATTGTCGTCGATCCGGCACGCTTGCGGCCCAGCGATGTACCGGTCAGTTACTGCGACAATCAGCGCTTGGCTGCCGCAACCGGATGGCAGCCGCAGATCGATCTGCGCACATCGCTCAGTGACCTGCTCGATTCCTGGCGCAAACAGGTCCGCAAACAAACAATGAACGAACGAAAGTAGGAGTCATTTCAAATGCCAACTGCACTGATTACCGGCGTTACTGGCCAGGACGGCAGCTATCTGGCCGATTTCCTGCTGGAAAAGGGCTATACCGTCATCGGTATGGTGCGCCGTACCAGCACAATCAATTTTGACCGTATCAAGCATATCCAGGACCAGATCGAAGTCGTGCAGGGCGACCTGCTCGACCAGATGAGCCTCATCGGCATCCTCCAGGAGTATCGTCCGACTGAAGTCTACAACCTGGCTGCACAGAGCTTCGTTCCAACCAGCTTTACCCAGCCAGTGCTGACCGGCGAATTCACAGCGTTGGGTGTGACACGCATGCTCGAAGCGATCCGCATCGTCGACCCCAAGATTCGTTTCTACCAGGCCAGCAGCAGCGAGATGTTCGGCAAGGTCATGGAAGTACCGCAGCGCGAGTCGACCCCCTTTTACCCGCGCAGCCCCTACGGTGTCGCCAAGATCTACGGCCACTGGATCACCGTCAACTATCGCGAGAGCTACAACATCTTCGGCTGCTCTGGCATCCTCTTCAACCATGAGAGCCCACGGCGTGGTCTGGAGTTCGTCACCCACAAGATCACCCACACAGCGGCGCGCATCAAGCTCGGGCAGGCTGACGAGTTGCGTCTGGGCAACCTGGAAGCACGGCGCGACTGGGGCTATGCCGGTGACTACGTGCGCGCGATGTGGCTCATGCTGCAACAGGATCAACCCGACGATTACGTGATCGCCACAGGCGAAACTCACAGCGTCGAGGAGTTTGTGCAGGAAGCATTCAGCTATCTGGACCTCGACTGGCGCCAGTACGTCGTACAAGATCAACGCTACTATCGGCCAGCCGAAGTCGATCTGCTCGTCGGCGACCCGAGCAAGGCGAGCCAGAAACTTGGCTGGGAACCGTCGGTCGGTTTTCACCAGCTTGTGCGCATCATGGTCGACGCCGATATGGAGACGCTGCGCAGCGGCCA
>CAIRNL010000666.1 GCA_903879975.1 uncultured Chloroflexota bacterium
GGCGACCCGCACATAGCCCAGCCGTCTACGGCTGAACAAGGCAGTTGTTTCATACATGGCGTGCTGCGCTCCTCTCATAGCCGGGCGGGTGTCGTCGTACTTGTCGCATTATACTCGATTTCATTGCTCTGCAGATGAGCGCGTGGTATGATGGCGCCTCCATGTCGGGTACGCCCCAGCGTCACCTATCCTGTCTGTCTGGAGGAAGTCCTGTGAACCAACAGCCCACCCGTCGCCGTGGCAGCACAGCCAGCCTGCTCGCTGTCCTTGCGCTCGCCTTCGTGCTCTGGTATGTGTGGGCGCGGCCTACGCCGGCGGGCACAGCAACGCCGGCCACGCCCACAGCGACTACGGCGGCAGAATCGGATACGCCGGCTGCCATGGAAGCCTCTGCCAGTTCAGCCACACCCGAAGCGACTGCGCCGGCTGGGGCCAGCACACCACAACAGGCGACCTCACCTGCAGCACTTGCAACCGTGGCGCCAACGGCCACCCTGGCGCCGCGCGCTACGTCGACACCCACGCCCAAGCCAGCCGAGCCTGCGGCGACGCCTACCCGCGGCCCGCCTGACACGTATCGTGGATACCCGGTTATCTCCTACGACGAACTGTCGCCCGAGGCAATCGACACGCTCTCCCTCATCGACAGCGATGGGCCATTTCCCTTCCGCAAGGACGGTTCAACCTTCCAGAACCGCGAGCGATTGCTGCCACGCAAGCCGAACGGCTATTACCGGGAATATACCGTCATTACCCCCGGCGAGAACGACCGCGGCGCCCGTCGCATCATCGGCGGCGAGGACGGCGAGCGGTACTACACCGACGATCACTACGCAAGTTTCTACTGGGTCTGGATTCCATGAACGCGATCGACCTTCTACTGACCGGCCACACGACGCCAGGCCTCTACCGGCTGCTCCATCGCGGCAATACAGCTGCCATTGGTGCCATCGTGGCAACGCACGGGTGGCGTTTCTTTCACCTTGACGGGCGCCATGCGCGCGACAAAGCGACATTTCTGGCTGCGGCAGCCGCAGCGATGGCGTTCCCGGCGTACTTTGGGCACAACTGGGATGCATTCGAGGAGTGTGTCAACGATCTCTCCTGGGCGCCGGCGAGCGGCTATGTCCTGCTCTACGATCACCTCTGGTGGCTGGCCTGCGACAGCGCGCCGGCCTGGCAGTCGGCGTGCGCCATCCTGCAAGAGGCCAGCCGAAACTGGAGCAAGGAGGGGATCCCCTTCTACACACTCGTGCGCGGCACCCACGGCTGTGGCGGCATCACCGCCGTGCTGGGCGACCAGCACCTCTAGCGGCACCGTCGGGTGCGCACTGCGCCTCGCGCCAAGCCCGCACCATTGAGCGCTGCTCGCTCGTCTCCGGTGCCAGCCGGTAGGGCTGGCGGATGTTGCAGCGCAGCTGGGTAATCGTCGCCAGTGCCTCGTCCCCACTCGCACCGTTGCGTACCAGGTAGCACCCCACCACAGTGCCAGTGCGGCCGATTCCACCGAAACAATGAATGTACACCGTGTGCCCCTTCACCAGCGCGGTGTCGATGTCGTCCAACGTGTCGCACATTTGCTCTGCCGTAGGGACGGACAGATCGCGGATCGAGTGTTGACGGCGTTCGACGGCCACGTCCTGCGCGACACTTACTTCCAACAGCAGCGGCCAATAAGGGCGTAGACCATATTCGCCCGGCTCAGTGAGGTCGACGATGTACTGAACGCCCAGCGCAAGGAGCGCGGCGACCTGCCTCTTTGCAGCACTCACTTCCGGCGCGCTGGGATAGGGACCAGCCAGCAGGCGGCCCGGCACCACCCAGTAGGCGTTGACCAACTGATCCTGCGGCAGGTGATGAACAGCCCAGTCTGCCATGGTTGCGCCTTTCAGAGAGTGTCAGTCCCAACAGGTAGCGCAACGAAGAAAGTCGTGCCCTTGCCCTGCTCGCTGGTTGCCCAGATACGGCCACCATGGGCCTCGACGATGGCGCGGGCCAGGAAGAGACCAAGCCCGGCGCCTGCAGTCGAACGGCGCAAGGTGCTGTCGACACGATAGTAGCGATTGAAGATGTTGGGCAATTCTGAAATTGGGATACCGATGCCCTGGTCAGCCACGTAGAGGACGACGTAGTCCTTGCGCTCCAGTTCCTGTTGCTCAACCGGCGCCCCGTCAAACTCGCCGGCGCCCGCTTCGTTCTCCGGCTCCAGCCTGGCATGCAGCCAGCCGCCGATGCGAATGGCGCCCCCAGCGGGCGAGTACTTAATCGCGTTGTTGAGCAGGTTGGTAAAGACTTGGCGCAGCCGCTCTTCGTCGCCCCAGATAGACGGCAGCACGCCATCGAACTCGACGAGAATGCGGTGGTGGTGCGTCTGTGTACGGTAGGCGTCGGCCACCTTGCGCAACAGGTTCGCAAGATTGACGTCGGCAAAGTCGAGCTTCAGCCCGCGCGCCTGGATACGGCTGGCGTCGAGCAGGTTGTTGATAAGCCCCTCCAGCCGGTCAGCCTCTTCCTCAATGATTTGCAAGCTGGCACGCGCCGTCTCTTCATCCCACTGCGCATCCGGTCGCGCCAGCGTCTGGGCATAGCCTTTGATCAACGCAACCGGTGTCTTGAGTTCATGGCTGATGATCGATGTAAATGTCGACTTGACTTCCTCTTCCTCGCGGAAGCGCGTAATATTGTGCACGTTGACGATGATATTGATGAGCCGTCCATTGTCGCTGTAGAGCGGCGTGAAGGTAGCGGCGACCGCCAATCGCTTGTCGCCTGGGCGAATCAATTCCCCTTCACATTGCAAGTTAGGCACGTCGAACTGGCCTGTATAGGTCTCGTCCCGGCAGAAGTCAGCACCCTGCACATTTTCCAGCGGCAGCACCAGGCTGCATGGCCGGCCAGCGGCATCCTCGGGCGCCATGCCGACCATGCCAGCCAACGTCTGGTTAATCGCCAACACGATCCGGTCGGGGGTCAGGATCATGATACCGTCGGCGCTGTTTTCCAAGATCGTGATGAGGCGGCTCCGTTCGGCATGCAGCAAGGTGTACAGCCGAGCATTGCGCACGGCAATCGCAGCCTGGTCTGCGAAGCCCTGCAGAATCTGCCAATCAAACGGCGAAAAGGGAAAGTTGCTGCGAAAGAGATAAATGATGCCCAACAGGCCCTCCTCGAAGAGGAGCGGCAGCGGGATGACCTGTCCCAGCGCCATGCCTAGTTCTTCCTCAATCTCGCGCACGCGGCTGCTCAGGTCGATATCGGGCGGTTGCGTCTCGGCAGCAGCGACAGCATCTTGCACGGTACGGATCGTGGCGCCGTCGAGCAGTGGGGCGAAGGCAGGCAGCGCCTCGGTGGGGATAGCATAGAGCGCGCGTACCTGGAAGCGGGGTGCAATCTGAACGGTTGGCTCGAGCGCCGCGTGCTCCGACTGTAAGAGGATCATCCCAGCTGGAGCGCCCACCATCTCAGCTGCACTGCGCAGAATCAACTCAAGCAAGCTGGGCAAGTCGAGGCGCGAGGTCATTGCGCGCGAAATGCGCAGCAGATACTCGAGTTGGCGGAGTTGATAGGTTGCCAGCAACGTTGGGACATTGGCCGACATGGGCTGCATTCCCGCTCTTCTCTCGTTCCAGGCAATCTCACCTCGCCCGATATAGGCGATTGATGGCATAGAACGCCGTCATTTTACGCCGGAAGATGCTCGGGGCCAAAGTACTCTGGCAGGAGCTCACGGACGGTCGTGGTACGAAAGTTGCCATGTTCGTCGGCAATGTAGACAGCCATGTCCAGGCCTAGTTCCGCCATTACCTGCCGGCACGAACCGCAAGGCGTGCCACCGTTGCTGGTGGCGACGGCAATTGCGCTGAAGCAGCGCTTGCCATTAGCGACCGCCGAGGTCAACGCCACACGTTCAGCACAGATGGTGGACGGGTAGGCTGCATTCTCGACATTGCAGCCGGGATAGATCGTGCCGTCATCGGCAAGAACGGCAGCACCCACAAAGTAGTTGCTGTAGGGCGCGTAGGCGCGACGACGTGCTTCCAGGGCGAGTTGGACGAGTTGTTCTGGTGTCATTAGTGGTTTGTCATGCTAGTAGATGGGTTCAAGACGGTATTCTGCTCGCGCATGCCGGTGGCTGCAGAAACATCCTTATTCTCGGCAGCCGACGGGGTCATTGGTTCCACACGCACCTGATTGATGCGCCGACCATCGACTGAGAGCACGGTGACCCGCCAACCGTCGAGATCAAGCGTCTCTCCCTGCTCCGGCACGTGTCCAAGCAGGCTGTAAATCAATCCGCCGACTGTGTCCGCCTCCTGCTCTTCGAGATCAATCTTCATCAACTCAGCCAGCGAGTCGAGGTCAAGCCGCGAATTGACCAGGAATGCGTCGTCGCCGATAGGCTGCCAGTACGCTTCCTCGTTCGTGTCATACTCATCTTGAATCTCGCCGACGATCTCTTCAAGAATATCTTCGATGGTCACCAGGCCGGCAATCCCACCGTATTCGTCGACCACGACGGCCAAGTGGTTGCGCTGCTGCTGCATCTCGCGGAAGAGCGCGTTGACCTTCTTGCTGGCCGGCACAAAGTGGGCCGGCCGCAGCAGTTCACGGATCGGAACATCGAAGCGATTGTCACGAAAACACTTCAGCAGGTCCTTGGCATAGAGAATACCGACGATGACGTCGACATTGCCTTCGAAAACCGGAATCCGGCTATGGCCAGCAGCGATGATCGCATCGAGCGCGTCGGACAGCGAGGTGTTGACCTCCAGCGAGATCATGTCGATGCGCGGCACCATGACCTCGCGCGCCACGATCTCGTCCATCTCCAGGATGCTGGCGATCATCTGTTTTTCGCTTTCCTGAATCTCTGACTCCTCCTCGTTGACCTGCATGAGCAGGCGTAGACCATCCTCCGAAAGAAAGATGGACTCGTCCGATTGAGCTTCGTCTTCGCCGCTGAGGCGCAGGCCCGTGCGATACAGCAGAAAAGTCACGGGCGAGAGGATGCCAGTGACGGTGCGGATGATGGGCGCCAGAGCCAGCGCAACAGCGTCTGGATCACGCAGAACGAGTGCGCGTACGACGATCTGCTCACCGGCCAACAGGAGCCACGCACCCAGCACACCGCCCAGGAAGCCGAGTACCCCAACGCGCCCGGCCAACATGAAGCCGGCTGCGACGCCGGCTGCGACTAACCCGATACTTTTGACCAGCATCATGGTCAGCCACAACTGTGCCGAATCGCTCAGTTGCCCGTTGAC
>CAIRNL010000667.1 GCA_903879975.1 uncultured Chloroflexota bacterium
GGTGCAGCCAGGCGCCGGTAGGGCGAATCAAGGGACGGCGTGCGGATCGCATCGTAGGTGAACTTGAAATCGGCGGCATCGACCGGATCGCCGTCACTCCAGGTGATAGCGGGGCGCAGATAGAAGGTCCATGTGCGCCCATCCGGCGACACCTCCCAGCGCTCCGCCACAGCCCCTTCCGCACTGTACTGGCCTGTGATGGGGTTCGGCCGCACCAGTGCCGGAAAAATCATGCGCGTGACCGCTTGGCTGGCGCTGTCGGCGGCCAGGATCGGATTGAGCAAGGCTGGATCCTGGGACAGTGCCCGCGTCCATGTGCCGCCCGGCTGCGGCTCTCCCACCAGCACCGGCGGCGCTGGAGTGGGCGTCGGCAGCACGCCTGCCAGGTCGATAGCTGGCTCAGGGCGGGCTGCTGGCTCAACAGTTAGGTCACTGCCGCCACATGCGGCCAGGAACAGCAGCGCGCAGAACAGGGCAAGCCGGGTTCCGCCCCTGCGACGCATCGAACCTTCTCTCATCATGCCGCCTGTTTCAACCGAACAAAATGGGAGCGAGCCGACGCTCGCTCCCGTTCGATCCAGCTTGCAGGGACAGCCCGGCAAAGGTCACGGCGCCAGGGCCGTGTCGTACCACTGGTGCACGTTCCAGTAGAAGCTCCACTGGCCCGGTTCAATCCCAGCCCAGCGGTTACGGTAGCCCGTGTCGCCTACGCCGCCTGAGATGAAGACATAGGGCACGTCATCGTGGATAATCTGCTGGATTTCCTTATAGAAGGGTGCTCGCACGTCGGTGCTGCAGCCCGGCACCGAGACGCCAGCCTTCAGCAATTCGTCGATCTTGGGATTCTGGTAGCTGACGAAGTTGAAACCGCTCTCCGGCGTGTCAAAATCGGAGCGCCAGAAGGCATCGTCGTTGGGGTCCGAGCCGAGGCCGGTCCAGCCGATGATGACCATGTCGTAGGTCTGACCCAGCAGTCGCTCGACCAACGTGCCGAAGTCGATGGCCTGGAAGTCGATCTTGAAGCCAATCTGGCCCAGCTGATCCTGCACCAGCGCGCCCAAATCTTCGCGCACCTTGTTGCCGGCGTTGGTGATCAACACCAGGCTGAGGTCGTTGCCATCCTTCTCCCGCACGCCGTCGCCGTTACTATCAACCCAGCCGGCCTCTTCGAGCAACTGCTGCGCCAACGCCTGGTCATAGGCATAGGGCTGGATGGCAGGGTCGTGAGCCCATTCCACAGCCGGCAGCACATTGGAGGCAATCTGGTAGCCGCGGCCCAGGTAGACATTATTGATGATGGTCTCGTAGTCCAGTGCGTGGGCAATGGCCTTGCGCACATTGAGATCACTCAGAATCGGGTGCGGGTCCTGCGCAATCAATTCGCCGTTTTCATCCACACCAGGCTGGGGGTTCTCGGGATTGGCGAGGTTCAGGCCAATGTAGTCGTAGCCATCATCGTTGGCGCTGTAGACGGTGATATCTGGGTTGCCTTCGACGCTGGTGAGCTGCGTCGGCTCCAAGCCGGTGACGTCAATCTCGCCGCTGAGCAACTGTGCCAGGCGAGCGCCCGAATCGGGCACGACACGCGTAATCATGCCATCCATGTACGGGGCGCCTTCCCAGTAGCTGTCATTGCGCGTCACAATGATATTATCGTCACGCGTCCAGCTCTGGAAGACAAACTGGCCGGCGCTGGCTGTCGGGGCTTCGTTCAGCGGGCTGGTCATGACATCGGAGAAATCGGCTGCATAGAGATGACTCGGCAGCCAGCCAAGACCCAGATCTCCCAGCGCATCACACTTGACTTCCTTGAGGGTCACCTGAATCGTCAGCGGATCAATGACTTCAATGCGCTCGATCTGCTCGACATTGCTCTTGCGCGGTGTCTCCACCAGATCGCTGGCGACGGCATCATAGGTGTATTTGAAGTCTGCAGCGTCGACCGGATCGCCGTCACTCCAGGTGATCCCCTCGCGCAGTTTGAAGGTCCAGGTCAAGCCATCCTCAGAAACTTGCCAGCTTTCCGACATACTGCCGTCGGGCACGTAGGCGCCTGTCTGCGGATCGACGCCCAGCAACCCCGGAAAGAAGAATCCACCAACGCCCGAACTGGCGCTGTCGGACCAAAGAATGGGGTTCAGGATCGAAGCATCGGCGCTGCTAGCGCGCGTCCACACGCCGCCCTGAACCGCCTCACCGGCGGCGGCGGCGGCGGCCTGCTCGCTGTCCCCCGCTTCAGCGCCGGATTCGGCCGGCGGTGCGATCGGCACCGGCTGCACACAGCCTGCGACCAACGCTGTCATCAGCGTGACCAACAGGGCAAAACTCAACCATCGACGTTTCATCTCTGTCTCCTTTCAAGTTCCTTCATGAGTTTGAAAAGAGAGGAGGCGCCACCAAGCGACCCAGATCTCCAGCGGGCACGCAGACCGGCAGGTTCTTCATTGTGACCCTTTGTGCCTTCACGTCTCCGTGGATCCTCTTCTCTTCACTTCTTATTTTTCAGCATCGGGTCCAGCGCATCGCGCAGGCCGTCACCGATGAGATAGAATGAGAGCACCGTCAGCGTGATCATGACACCGGGCCAGATCAGCAGATGCAGGCCGATAAAATCCTTGGTCACCGGGTCGCGCAGGAAGACGAAGTCATTGGCACGGTAGAGCATATTGCCCCACGTAGGCGTCGGCGGCTGCACGCCCAGTCCCAGGAAGCTGAGAATTGACTCGGTCAGGATCAGCGCCCCCACATCCACCGCCGTGATCACTACGATGATGGGCAGGCTGTTGGGGATTACATGACGCAGCATGATACGGAAGTCGCTGGCGCCGAGAGCACGCGCGGCATTGGTATACTCCAGCGTGCGCACCTTGAAGACATTGCCGCGCATGAAGCGCGCTGTGCCAAACCAACCCAGAAAGCCAAGGAAGAGCGTCAGCGTCAGGGGTGTCGGCCGGAAAATCGAATTGACGATGATCAGCAGATAGATCTCAGGGATGGTCGTCAGGGTGGTGATGAACCACATGATCACGTCGTCGATGCGACCCCCGAAGTAGCCAGCCGCTGCGCCCACACCCACACCCAACACCATAGAGAGCGCCGCTGCCACCAACGCAATGCTGAGGCTGACGCGTGCACCAAAGAGGAGGCGCGCCAGTTGGTCACGGCCAAGTTGGTCGGTGCCGAGCCAGTGCGGCACGCCGCCTGACTTATAAAGCATGGTCGGCGCTGTGAGCGGGTCCATGCCCAGTATCCACTGGATATAGGGGATCAGGTAGGGCTGTTGAAACTGATTGGCCGGGTTGGTGGCCGTCGGGTCGACGCCGATCGATCGAGTAATGCCACCGGCGCCGATCGCCAGCAAAGCCACCAAGACGACGAAGCCGAGTGCGATTACCGTCAGCTTGTCCCGGCGCAGGCTGGCCATCGCCATGCCCAGATAGGTCTGCGGTTTGCGCGTCAGGAGATTTCGCTCCTGCGCCCGGTTGAAGGCAATACCGCCCTGTGCCCGATCAACTGCCATGAGTTTCCTTACTCAAAACGTACGCGTGGGTCGACCACGGCATAGAAGATATCTGACAACATATACCCGATAATGGTCAGCACAGCAAAGAACATGCCAGCGCCGAGCACA
>CAIRNL010000668.1 GCA_903879975.1 uncultured Chloroflexota bacterium
GCCTTCTCGAACAGCACGAAGAATGCCTGGCGCATCACCGTGGCATACATGTCGTCGACGGAGGCAGCGAGCAGTTCGCGGCGCACCAGAGGGGAACTCTCCTCGGCGAGCATGCGCTCGGTCAACAGTATTTCCGCAAATACAGATGCCGTTTCAGCCAGAGGCAACGATGGATGTTGTGTCAGTATGGAATGGCGGGCGGCCAGCATACTGTGCAGCGCGTGGCCCAACTCGTGCGCCAGCGTGGCCACGTCGCGCACCTTGCCCGTATAGTTGAGCAGGACGTAGGGCGTGAGTTCAGGGCGAACCGTGGCGCAGAAAGCGCCGCCACGCTTTCCTTTGCGCACTTCGCTGTCGATATGATTTTGCTCGAAGACGCGGCGGGCCAGATCGGCAACCTGTGAGTCAAAGCGATGGAAGGTATCCAGCACCAGGTCAGCAGCAGCCTCGTAGGACACCTTCCGGTCAGAGGCGGCCAGCGGCGCATAGATATCGTAGCGGCGCAATTTTTCCACGCCGAGCCACTTGGCCTTGAGGCGAAAATAGCGCTGGAAGACCGGGGCATTGCGCCGCACCACTTCAAGCAGTGCCTCGACCGCGGCATCCGGCACATCGTTAGCAACGTTGCGCACCATCATGGGCGACACATAGCCACGCAATTGGACTTGCTCGTTGTACCAGTCGCGCACGCGGTTGTTGTAAATCTGCGCCAGCACCTTGGCTTCGGCTGCGTAGACGCGGTAGAGTTCCTGGTAGGCTGCCGCGCGCAGATTGGGATCGGGCGATTGGACGTAGCCCATGAGCGCATCACGGGTGAGCGTCTGCTCCTGACCGTCGACAGTGATCTTGAACTCCAGGCGACTGGTCAACATCGTGTAGATCGTCATGAGAGCCGATATGCCATCTGAATCCTTGAGATTGATGATCTGCTCCGCCTTCTCGTCGAGGGTGAACGGGCGCGTGCGGCGTATATCTTCGAGGAAGAAGCGAAAATCAGGATTCATCTCTGTGTCCGGCAGCAAACGCTCGGCCGCATCATCCTCCAGCCCCTTCCACCACAGTTCGAAGAAAAGCAACCGATTGTGAATGGCGGTCAACGCCTGCTGGACACGATTCTGGAAGGTCATGGCAGCCGTCGACTGCGTGTCGGCTGAAAACCAGAGACTGCCGTAGTATGACAGCGACCACGCCTTGCGAATGATCGACTCATAGCGGCCGACGGCCATCCGCACTTCATCGGCGGTCAGGCTTGCCGCTGCAAGGCGACTGCGCAGACCCTCAAAGGCGCCCACTTCCTCTTCAATATCCGCCAGTTGTGCCGACACGATCGCGTCGGTAGGTTCGGCAAGCAGTTCCGACAAATCCCAGCTGGAGAGCGTATATTTCGTAGCAGTTGTTGTCATAAATCAGTTACCATCGATGGAAGAGGAGACTGAGAAATTCTGGCAGTCCTTGATTGATCTTTTGTTCTCTAGGTGCGTAGCCGCTCAGTTGGCCATACGGCGCAACACGGTCTGCAAAATGCCGCCGTTCTTGTAGTAGTTGACTTCAACCGGCGTGTCGATGCGGCTGACCGCCATGAACTCGGTCACGGCACCCGTGGCGGATGTTGCGCGCACGGTGTACTCCTGGCCGGGATGCATCTTGTCGCTAAGTCCGGCGATGTCGATGGTCTCGAAACCAGTCAGACCCAGGCTCTTGGCGCTCTCGCCCGACTTAAACTGAAGCGGCAAGATGCCCATACCCACCAGGTTGCTGCGGTGGATGCGCTCGAAGCTCTCAGCAATCACAGCACGCACGCCCTGCAACTGTACACCCTTCGCCGCCCAGTCGCGGCTGGAGCCGGTGCCGTACTCCTTGCCAGCCAGCACGACCAGCGGTGTGCCGTCAGCACTATATTTCTCGGCGGCATCCCAAATGGACATCTTCTGCATAGCAGGGATGTAGACGGTGTCGCCCCCTTCCTCGCCATCGAGCATTTGATTCTTGATGCGGATATTGGCGAAGGTGCCGCGCATCATAATTTCATGGTTGCCGCGGCGCGAGCCGTAGCTGTTCCACTCTTCGCGCGGGACGCCGTGCGATTCCAGGTAGCGCGCCGCCGGGCTGTTACGGGCAATGTTACCGGCTGGGCTGATATGGTCGGTTGTCGTACTGTCGGGCATAACGGCCAGGACGCGTGCGCCGGTGATGGGCCGCACTGGCGGCACCTTGCGCTCGATCGTGAAGAAGGGCGGTTCCTTGATGTAAGTACTGGCCGGGTCCCAGGCAAAAAGGTCGCCACCTGTAACCTTGACAGCATTGAATTCCAGGTTACCGTCGAACACGTTGGCATACTGCTCGCGGAACATCTCCGGCTTGAGCGAGCGACGGATGGTGCGCTGGATCTCGTCCTGCGTGGGCCACACATCGCGCAGATAGACTGGGTTGCCATTGGGATCATAGCCGAGCGGCTCAGTCTGCATATCGATATTGACAGTGCCGGCGATAGCATAGGCAACAACCAGCGGCGGCGAAGCAAGGAAATTGGCGCGCACATCTGGACTGACGCGACCCTCGAAGTTACGGTTGCCGGAGAGTACAGCTGCAGCAACCAGGTCACCCTGCTTGATGGCCTTACTGATCGGATCGGGCAATGGGCCGCTGTTACCGATACAGGTCGTACAGCCGTAGCCGACGGTATGGAAATTGAGTGCTTCCAGGTACGGAGTCAGGCCGGCGGCGTCCAGGTAGCTGGTGACGACCTTGGAGCCGGGTGCCAGGCTCGCCTTGACCCACGGCTTGACATCCAGCCCACGCTCGACAGCCTTCTTGGCCAGCAGCCCGGCGCCGACCATGACGCTGGGGTTACTGGTGTTGGTACACGAGGTAATGGCAGCAATGACGACATGGCCATGCTCGAGTGTGAACTCATGGCCAGCAAAGCTGACATCGACCGAGGTATCCAACAGTTCCCGTTCGAGGCCATAGCCGCGCGGGCCAACTGGCGCTGTGAGCGCGGCGTTCCCCATCTGCTTCATCCCGTCCAGGTCGATGCGATCCTGCGGGCGCTTGGGGCCAGCCAACGCCGGCTTCACCGTACTCATATCCAACTCCAGAGAGTCGGTGAACTCCGGCTCAGGCATATCCGCCGAATGGAAGAGTCTCTGTTCCTTGCAGTAGCGGGAAACCAGCTCCACCTGCTCCTCGCTGCGTCCAGTGCCGATCAGATAGCGCAGCGTTTCCTCGTCGACAGGGAAGAAGCCCATGGTTGCACCATACTCCGGGGCCATGTTGGCAATGGTGGCGCGATCAGCCAGGCTGAGCTTGCTCATACCAGGGCCGTAGAACTCGACAAATTTGTCAACGACTCCCTTCTTACGCAGCATCTCGGTGACACGCAACACGAGATCGGTGGCGGTGGCGCCTTGCGGCAGTTCGCCTGTCAGCTTGAAGCCGACAACTTCGGGCATGAGCATGTAGATGGGCTGACCAAGCATGACAGCCTCTGCCTCGATGCCACCCACCCCCCAACCGAGCACACCCAGTCCATTAATCATGGTCGTGTGGCTGTCGGTGCCGACCAGCGAATCAGGAAAGGCAACCGTCTCGCCGTTGGTCTGTTGTAGCACGACGCCTGCCAGATACTCCAGATTGACCTGATGGACGATGCCTGTAGCCGGCGGCACGACGCGGAAATTATCGAACGCATCCTGGCCCCACTTCAGAAACTCGTAGCGCTCGCGGTTGCGTTCAAACTCTAGTTCGGCGTTGTAGAGGAGTGCCAGCACGCTGCCAAATTGGTCAACCTGCACAGAATGGTCGATGACCAGGTCAACAGGGACAAGCGGATTGACCTTTTTAGGGTCGCCGCCCATGCGCGCCATCGCGTTGCGCAGGGCAGCCAGGTCGACAACGCTAGGCACGCCGGTAAAATCTTGCAGGATGACGCGGGCCGGCTTGAAAGGAATCTCAACTTTGCCGGCGGTTTCGGGTCCCCAGCTTGCAATCGTTTCGATCGCTTCCTTGGTGATCTCGAAGCCATCAGCCTGCCGCAGCGCAGCTTCGAGCAAAATCCGAATGGAAAAAGGCAAGCGTTGCAGGCTGAAGCCAGCCCTCTCCAGCGCCGACAGACGATAGATCACC
>CAIRNL010000669.1 GCA_903879975.1 uncultured Chloroflexota bacterium
CCGGCGGAAAGCGCCGTCTGGCCAGGTGATCTCCAGCGCCTCCACTGCGGCACCTGCCGGCACACCGAAGTGCGCCACCGGTGCATCGCCGCTGAGATAGCCGCTGCCGACACGGATGTTGCGTAGCTGCGCCCCGCCGTCAGTCACCAGCCGCAGATGAGCGCCAATGGCGAACGGGTTTGCCGAGCCGGGCCAGCGTAGGCTGATCTGCAAGGGCGTACCGCTGCGGCAGAGCCGGTTCTCGAAAAGGCGTGCTGGCCCACGCAGATTATTGACGACAATATCCAGGTCGCCGTCACCGTCGAGATCGGCCATGACCATGCCGCGGCCGCTGTTGAGCGAGTCGAGGTCCCAGCCTGGCATGCGTTCGAAGCGCAGGCCGTCCTCGTTGCGAAACGCCTGGTTCTCTTCCACCAACTCGTGATCGGGCAGGTGTGCAAAGAGTCGTTCTTCGATCATGCCGTTCACCGTGTACAGATCGACGAAGCCATCGAGATTGAGGTCACCAAACTGACTCGACCATGTCCAACCCGTACCGTCGATACCCCAGTCCGGCGCCATATTCCACAGGCGGCCATCTGCGCCAGGCACCAGCAACACATTCTCCATGATTTGTGGATCGGCAGCGATCTGCTTCTGCACCATCCCTCTCATCATAGCAGCCATCATCGGCTCCCAGCCGCCCATGGCCTCTCCAGGATAAGGTTTCATATCGGCGGCAAAGATCTCGAAGCGGCCATCATTGTCGATATCGGCCTGATCGTAGCTCATGGTGCTATGCGTCATGGCGACAAGCAGATCGCCTGCGTCAGCCCAGCCGTCGCCGGCACGTACCCAGGCCATATCCGGGGCATTGAAATCGTTGCCGACCAGGATGTCGGGCTTGCCGTCGCTATTGAGGTCGGGAAACAGAATCGCCAGCGCCTGCGCTTCGGTTGCCAGAGGCGCCAGACGGAAGCGGTCGATCTCGTTGGTATACAGATAGATACCGCGTTGCGCATTACCGACGATATACTCGTTGCCGCGATCCGTCAGCAGGCCGGCGTCGTAGCTGCCGGTCATCAAGTCCAGGTCACTGTCGCCATCCAGGTCCGCCCAGTTGGTGACGTAAGCCGGCGCCGAGACACCAGGCAGCACACGGCGCTGAAAGTGCTCGTCGCCCTGGCTCTCGAAATAGTTGAACGCGCCGCTGTTACGCGTCAGGACGACATCGGGCCTGCTGTCGGCATTGACATCTACGATTTTCACATCGCGCGTCTGGCCCGTGGAGAACTCTTCCTTCCGAAAAGTCAGACCGCCTTCGTTCCAGAAGAGGCTGTCAAGACCGTCGTGGTTGCCCAGAAGCAGGTCAAGATCGCCGTCGCCGTCCAGATCACCGGTCGCCAGGCCTGCGCCGTTCGCAGCGAACATCTGTACGAGGTTGCCCTCTACAGCGGTCACGTGATCGAGCGTATGCGTCACGAAGCGATCTTCACAGGCCACGTCTGCAGCGAATGGTGCTGCTGTGACAGTTACCGGGATCGGATCGTGGTCATCCTGCGCCGGCGGCAGTGCCATGGCCGGGCGCAACGGAGCCACAGCCGTCCAAATCAGAGTAGCGAGCAACGCAGCGCCAGCCAGGCACACCCCTTGCGGGCGCAGCAGCTGGCAAACGATCCTGCCGAACTGTTGTGCACGAGTCATAGGATCCTTCTCACCCTCCCGATCGGATTTGCGGCAGACACTGCTGCCGGGGCGCCAAGCGATGGACGCGGCACCTTGCACAATTGGCTACAAACAAATACACTCTTCGGGTTTACCATAGGCGGCACCCAGACG
>CAIRNL010000670.1 GCA_903879975.1 uncultured Chloroflexota bacterium
ACATGCGCATGATGACTGCACGCCCTGCATCCCGCCGGCTGGCTCTGTGGGCCGCCATGGCAGTGTTGCTGGTCAGCCTCATCCCCGCACCCGTTCGTGCACAGTCGGCCCAGCATCCCGCTGCGCAGAGCGGCGACGGCTGGCTGGCGAGCTACTGGAACAATGCGACGCTCAGCGGCACGCCAGTCCTCGCGCGCGTCGAGCCCGATGTGAATTTCCGTTGGGGAGTGGGTTCCCCTGCGCCCGAGATCGATGCAGATCTGTTCTCAGCCCGCTGGACACGCACAGTACAGATCCCGGCTGCTGGCCTCTATCGCTTCTCGCTCAACAGCGACGACGGCGCGCGCCTTTGGATCGACGGCAATCTTGTCATCGATGCCTGGTATGACCACGGACCCGCCCGCACATTTTCCGCCACGCGCCTATTGAACCCCGGCAGCCACGAACTGCGCATCGAATATTACGAGCGCCGCGGCGCAGCCGTTGTACGCTTCGACTGGCAACTCACGGGCACTGCACCGTCGAACCCAACCCCAACTCCGCTGCCGCCCCCCCTGCCGAATCCATCACCTGCCAACCTGTGGCGCGGCGAATATTTCAATAACCGAGATCTGATCGGTTCGCCGTCCCTGGTGCGCAGCGATGCTGCGGTCGAGTTCAACTGGGGCACCGGCTCGCCGGCAGCAGGCATCATCGGCGCCGACAATTTCTCGGTACGCTGGACTAGCACTCAGAACCTGCCCAGTGGCGTCTATCGCCTGCGCGCAACTGTGGACGACGGGGTGCGCGTCTTTGTCAATGACCGGCTGGTCATCGACGGTTGGCGCGTGCAGGCTGCAACGACACTGGAGTCGGACGACATTGCGCTTGGCGCCGGCGTGCCCATCCGCGTCGAATACTTCGAGGCGACAGGCGAAGCGCGTGTGGCGCTCTCCTGGCGCCTGACCAGCAGCGTACCGCAGCCGCCACTGCCGCCGCCGGCGAGCGAGTTCTGGACTGCGGAGTATTTCAACAACGCGAACCTGGGTGGATCGCCCGTCCTGGTGCGCGCCGAAGGGGGCAGCATCGACTACAACTGGGCCACGGCCTCGCCGGCGCCGGGCGTCGTCGCCGCGGATTTCTTCTCGGCTCGCTGGAACCGCGCCGTGACCCTGGCGGAGGGCGTCTATCGCTTCCGTGTGGTGGTGGACGATGCCGCGCGCCTCTTTGTCAACAATGCCCTGATCATCGACCAGTGGCGGCAGCAGGGTGTGACCGAGTTTACTGCAGACATTGCACTGCCTGCCGGCGCCATCCCCATCCGGCTCGAATACGCAGACTTTGCCGGCGATGCCGTCATTCGCCTGTCGTGGCAAGTTGTGAGCGGCGGCGGGGGCGGCGGAGGGGGTGGCACCACCCCCGAACCATCGTGGAGCCGTGTCAGGCCGCGCCAGCCTTACATCGGCGAGTACTTCGCCAACCGCGATCTCAGTGGAGCGCCGGCCCTCGTGCGCCAGGACGGCGATATCGACTTTGACTGGGGCAACGGTTCGCCTGGCCCAGGCGTGCCAGCCGATCAATTCTCCGTGCGTTGGAGCAACACCTTGCGTCTCGACAAAGGCAGGTATCGTTTCAGCGCCGAAACGGACGACGGGGTGCGCCTCTACATCAATGACCGCCTTGTCATCGACAAGTGGCAGACGCAGTCGCGCCGCCAACACAGCTACGAGACGTCACTGGATGGCGGCGACTATACCATCCGCATGGAGTATTTTGACGCGGGGGGCGAGGCGGTGGCGCGGCTACGGGTCGAAGTGCGCAAGGAAAGCGCGCTCCCCGTTGGCAACATCATCACCTGTGTGCCGCCGCAGCCGCAGAACTACGCCTGGATCAAGCTGTATCGCCTTGACGGCAACAACCAATGGTACTCTCTCGGTCCTGGCATCGGCTCCATCAACGCGTCCGGCTTTCTCAAGATCGACGGACTGCCGGTAGACGAGAATCGTTTTGGTGGGGTCGGCGAACCCTACAGGGTAGAGCAGTGGATCGACGGCAAGGTTGCGCGCTCCACGGGCGACTTCCAGCGGGGCGAGCCGATCTTTCGTGTGCGCGCCTTCGCCGACAACGTCACACCCTGGAGTTGCTCACCCTGATTCGCCGCCGGCCGTGTGTAGAGCGACCTGCCAGATTGCTCTGCACACGGCGCCAAGCGGCAAAAGCTGCTCCCTGCAGGCTCTCCCTGTACCAGGCCTCTGCCAGGCATGCGAACCCGTTCACCGCAGAGGACGCTGCCATCCTGTCCTCTTCCCGCTTTTTCCTCGCAGCATGCTTGATGTATAGTCCACAGCAATAGACTGACTGTGTCACTGCGCCAGAGAGAGCCATGCCTGCGAACACATCCATGGAGCCGCGCCCGCGCGTGCTCGTCCTTGATTCTATCCATACAGACGGCATCGACCTGCTGCGCTCGGTAGCGGCTGTCGACCTGGAGATGGACGCGCCACTCAGCGAAGAAGCGCTGTGCGCGCGCATCGCTGCCTATCAGGCCGTCGTCACGCGCGGGCGCACGCCCATCACCGCCGCTGTCCTGGCTGCAGCGCCGAACCTGCGCATCATCGCCCGTGCCGGGGCCGGCAGCGCCAACGTCGACGTAGATGCCGCCGCGGCCCATGGCGTCGAGGTGACTGCGCCGCCCGACGCGCCCGTCGTCGCCGCCGCCGAAATGACCATCGCGCTCATTTTCGCTGTGGCGCGCCGCATTGCCGGCGCCGATCAGAGCCTCAAGGGCGGGCGCTGGGAACCGGCTGCATTTGTGGGCGCAGGGGTAGCAGGAAAGACGCTGGGCATTGTCGGGCTGGGACGCGTCGGCCGTGAGGTGGCACGGCGCGCCCTGGTGCTGGGCATGCGCGTGATCGCCAACCAGACACGCGCCACCAGCGAACTGGCCGAGGAATGGCGCGTCGAGCAGGTAGGGCTGCGCGACCTGCTCGAGCACGCTGATTTCGTGTCGCTACACGTGCCCATGCGTGCTGCCAACCGCAACCTGATCGGCAC
>CAIRNL010000671.1 GCA_903879975.1 uncultured Chloroflexota bacterium
GCTGCAGACGTTGGTCGGTGACCGGTAGCCCAACAGTGAATTGTAGGCGATTGCCCTTCCTTAGCGCAAAGCCTTACAGGCTATGCCAGTCTATCATGGCCGTTCGACCTTTGAAAAAGCCCGCTATGCTCGATCCACTTACGGCTGGAGTGATGCGATGTAGAAAGGGGATTTTCGGCACCGCCGCTGCCGAGAGGGTGAACTTGCAAAATCCTGGTTCCTATTGATCTTGCCGGTAGCAGACAAACGAAGGCGAGCCACCTGATTGTTGGGCGGCTCGCCTATCGGACAGATCGATTGGGGCTGGCGTGGATCGACTCAGTACTCAATCATCAGTACGCCAAGGAGACCTCGGCTTGCCCCATTTTCTGAGTATGCCTGATTGTAGATCGGGTAGATGCCAGCCTGTTTGCAGGTCAGAAGGTAGACACCCTGCTCAGCGGTCTTGATCGGGCGTTGATACGATACGTCCTGTTGCATGCCAAGGCCATCGTCGAGCAAGACCAGCCGCAGCGGATCGGGTAACCGGTTGGTCACATGCAACTCGATCTCTTCGCCGCACAGCGCACGGATGACAAAAGGCCGTGTGAGATTCTGAATCTGGCGTGCATCCTTGGGCAGCATGCGCCGAATCTGGTAAGGGGCGAGACCACACTCCTTGGAAAGCGCCTGGGCGTCTCTGTCGAGTTGTTCGCTGCTGCGCACTGCATCGCCGTCCTGGCTCAGTCGCCGCTGCAGGTACTCCATGATCGGCTGGTGACGTTGCAGGGTCAAGATCGCCTGCTTTGCTTCGCCATCCACATCAGGCACTGTTACGGCTGACAGATTGTAAACACGTGTGGTCGGGTCCGGAGTACGGAGAGGCGCCGGCGCCACGGCGGGCTTGTGTTGGGCAGTTGATTCAGAGGTCGGCTGGTAATAATAGGCGATCATGAAGTGCTTCCTTCTCTTACCGGTTCGGCCCCACAGGGGAGTCGATGCTTGAATTCGTTATCACCAGCATACCCAGCCTCGCGTTGATCAAGTGTTGATGGCTGCTCAACGCCTTCCGACCGTGAAATAGCCTGTTTCTCTCATGAACGGTTGGACATTGATCTTGCTTCCCCGTATACTGTAGCAACAAGACTTTGCACCGGCAGACATTTCTGCTACCGGTGTTATGTCCCGACACGCAATCCTCTAGGCTTGCGCACATTGACGCTTCATCGATCACTACGCTCGGGATGGACTCATGACTACGCTCTCTCTGAAACTGTTTGGTTCGCCACACATTCTGCTGGGCGACGAACCCTTTGTCGTGCGCCCGCGCAACAGCATCAAGGCGCGCGCCATCCTCTACTATCTGGCTGTCCTGGGCGAACCAGCCACGCGCGAGCGGCTAGCTGGCCTCTTCTGGTCGGACTGGCCAGAACAGAAAGCCCGCACCTATCTGCGCGGCGAACTGCATCTGCTCGGCGACCTCAAAGGCAGGTATCTGATCGACGGCGACGGTCGCGTCGGGTTGAATCTGGAGCGCTGTCAGTCGGATGTTCAGCGACTCAACAGCGTCGCAAATTCAGTTGCGCCTGCTCTGGAGGATTTGTACGCCGCCAGCCGCGCCTATGTCGGACCACTGCTCGACGGCATTGACTCCATGCTGGAAGAGAGCTCACCGCTCTTTATCGAATGGTTGCACAGCGAGCGGGATCGCTTCGAACTGAATTTTCGCCAGACCCTCTACCGCCTGGCTGTAGCCTGCGCCGACGAAAACCGCATGCTGAACGTGGGTATCGACGCCTGTACGCGCTTACTGGCCGACGAGCCCGAGCGCGAAGAGGTGCATCGACTCAAGATGCGCGTGCTGGCGCTTGACGGCCAACGCGCAGCTGCGCTCAAGCAGTATGACGAATGTGCGTCCGCGCTCATGGACGAGTTGGGGGTTCCGCCATCCGCGGAAGCCAACGCCCTCTACGATCGTATTCTGGCTGGCGACTTCGAGCGAGTGGCGCAGGCCGCGAAGACAGCGCATCACTCCCCCTTTCAGGCCATTGCTGCGCCTTCTCAGCTGATCGGCCGCGACGCAGAGCTGGGGCAGATAGCAGCAGATCTGACACAACCAGGGTATGGCGCTGTGGTTGCCGTTGTCGGCATGGGCGGCGTCGGCAAGACGGCTCTGGCTGCCACCATTGCGGCACGCCTGCGGAACGCTTTTCCCGACGGTGTTCTATGGGGGCGTGTCGCAACGGACGAGCCGCTGGATATTCTGCAGAGCTGGGCTGTGGCTTACGGAAACGATCTCAGCAAGATCGCCAGTCCCGCTGCACGTGCGGCAACGATGCGCAACCTGCTCGCCGACAAGCAGGCCCTGATCGTGCTCGACGATGTCGTGGCAGGCCGACCGATTGACCTCCTCCTCCCCGGTGTGGGGACATGCTCTGTGCTGATGACAACCCGCGATCGCGCAGAAATCGCCCTTTACACGACCGACATGATCGATCTGCGCGAATTGCCTGCGCAGAGTGGTGTCGAGATGCTGACCCATCTGCTCGGCGCCGAGACCATTGCTGCCGACCGCACCACAGCAGAGAGTCTCTGTACCTTGCTGGGTGGGCTGCCATTGGCGGTGGAAATCACTGCACAACGCATCGTGGCATCGCCACGACGCGACCTTGGGCGCATGCTGCGTAGTCTGCACACAGCGTCCGCACGCCTGGCACATGGCATCAGCAACCGGTCAGTACGCACCAGCTTCAGCGTGAGTTGGGATGCCTTGCATGCCCCTTTGCAACAGACCTTTGCTTTCGTCGGACTCTTCGACGGGCGCTCTTTTAGTGTCGAGTCGCTTGCTGCGCTCTGCGGCACCGCGTTGGATGAGACACTCGACCGGCTCGACTTGTTGGTGGCGCTCTCCATGCTCAAGTTCGGCGACCAGGAGCGCTACGTGCAACACCGCCTGCTGGCCGACTTTGCACAGGAAAAGCTGGCAGAACTACCGGAACGGGAAAACGTACAACGCCGGTTTGTGGCCTATTACACAGCGTTGGCGCAGGCCGCGTCCGGCGATTTCACCCAACTGGAATACGAGTGGGACCATCTCCTACAAGCTGTGGAACTAGCCCGCAGGAGCGAAGCCTGGCCTGACCTGCTGGCCCTGGTGGATGCTGCAGCGGCGCCGTGGTTTGCCCGTGCGCGTTTTCATCATGCGCGTCTGGGCTTTCTGGCTGGCCTTGAAGCTGCACAGGCCATCGGCGATCAACTCCGGCTGCCGCGTTATGCGTTTTTCCTTGGCCGGATCGCACTTCGTCAGGATGACTACGCCACCGCTCAGAACCTGCTTAGCACAGCCATTGAGGGCTTCCGTACGAATAGCAACCAGGCGCGCATGGCCGAGGCGCTGGTCGACTTGGCCGACGTGGAGTTTGAACTGGGAAACCTGGACGCATCCATGGCCAGCCTCAAGCGGGCCGAGGCTGTTTTTGTGTCGCTGGGCCAGCCGACTGGCCTTGCCGCAATTCGTAACCGACAGGCACTCATGGCTTATCGGGATGAGGACTTCGATGGGGCGGAAGCCTTATGCCGTCAAGGCCTCGAATTGCTCGAACAAGGCAACGACGAGATCATTCGCTCGCGTACGTTGCGACTCCTCACCGACATCGAACTGGCCAGAAAAGAACTACAGCGCGCAGGGAATTATATTCGGCTGGCTGATGAGGCGAATCACGGCATCAGCGATCAGACCGAGACTGCGGCAATTCTGTTTGCCCAGGCAAAGCTGGATCACCATCTTGGTAGCCATATGGAAGCGTTGGCCAACGCGCAGCGCAGCGCAGAGATCTATGCGGCAATGGGCGACCGGAAGGCCCAGGTCGTATTGAATCACATGATCAGCCGCCTCTACCAGGCTCTCGGAAATTTCCCCGCTGCACAGGCCGCCGCGACAAAATCGCTTGAAATGGCAATCGAACTTGGCGACGACTTGATGGAGGAGATTTGTGCGACGCAACTGGCGAACACGAGGCAGACACAGAATCCTGAACCGCAACACTGAGTGCTGGTGATCAGAGCCATTCCCTTTGCTACGGCGCCGCGCAGCCCTCTGCGCGGCGCCATTCATATCCTCCTGTCGACCTATGGACGGCGGCGGCGCGTTGGAGGGTAGGGAGGTGGGTAGACAGCACCTCCCCCTGTACTGGAACCTGGGACACGACGCACCGGGTTGATGCCACTGCCGCCCTCGATTGTGCCGCCAGAGGTGCCGCGCACCGGGTTGATGCCGCTGCCGCCCTCGACTGTGCCGCCAGAGGCGCCGCGCACCGGGTTGATGCCACTGCCGCCCTCGACCATGGGATCGAAAGTGGTATGGACTGGGTAGATGTCATCCTCTCTTGCCTTGCCAGGGACACGACGCACCGGGTTGATGCCGCTGCCGCCCTCGACTGTGCCGCCAGAGACGCCGCGCACCGGGTTGATGCCGCTGCCGCCCTCGATTGTGCCGCCAGAGACGCCGCGCACCGGGTTGATGCCACTGCCGCCCTCGACTGTGCCGTCGGAGACGCCGCGCACCGGGTTGATGCCACTGCCGCCCTCGATCATGGGATCGAAAGTGCTATGGGCTGGATAGAGGTCATCCTTTCTGGTCCTGCCAGCGGTGCGGCGCACTGGGTTGATACCGCTGCCGCCCTCTTCCGTCACCCAGTCACCTGCCAGGAAAACTGCTTTCCAGGCTTTGGATTTGAGTGCAGTGCCGGCTATCCCTGCTGCGCGCACTTGGTCCAGATAGGGATCGCCGCTCCCGCCGACAACCCGCTCTCCGCCGCGCCCCTCAGCGGCATATCCCTCCACTGCCACAACTCGCGCACGGTCACGAAACGCCAGTTCAGGCAAAGATCGTTCAGCAATACGCTCGCAGGCGGCATCGAACTGGGCGTATAACGCCGCTTCCTGGTCAGCACCAGCGCTCCACAGCCGGTGTGAGGTGTCGGCGGCCAGCGGCGCCAGCACACCGTGCAGAGTTTCCGTCACAAAGAGATGAAGCAAATCGCCAGCTTCAGCCAGCGTCACAGCTTCACTTGCACCCGCTGGGACAAACGCCACTGGTGCGCCTTGCGCAGCCAGATGCGCCTGCCAGCGCGCCGCAAGCAGATCCGCCGCACCGACAAGTTCGCTGCGCCGCCCTTCAGGCCCATGCGCGGCCATTATCCGAATCGTTGCGATCGAGATCTCGGGCCGCAGCACACCCAACGGGTGATCGCCGTCGTCGATGACGAGGCTGGCACGCCGGCCCGTCTGTACCAGTTGTTGAAGCCCCAATGTCGCTATCGGGCCGGCCACCAACACGCTGTAGATATCAGCAAAAATTTCTTCCTGCCACGCCAACAGCCACGCTGGCCAGCTTTCACCCTGCGCGGCAGGCGCTGCTGCCGCTTCAATCTGGGCATCCAGGTCGGCGGCATAGTTCACCATCATCTGTCGGTAGACAGAATGCCCCGTCTCATGCGCGACGGCCAACAAGCGGCTATTGTCACCCACGGCGGCAAAATCGAAACCAATCATGGCCAGCGGCGCGTACGGGATCAGCCGAATCGTCGGCGATTTCTGAAAATAGGTCAGTAACACCGTCCGTTCCACCAGACCATGGCGCACAGCAAGTTCGATGGCCTCAATCGCCAGGCGGTCGGCAAGGGCCAGCGTAGCACGCATGGCTGGAGTCGACGACGTTTCGCTGCGATGAGCGATGGCACGAAGCAGTACATCCATGTCAAACGAGACTTGGTGTGCCGTCGCCTCCAGCAAGAAATCGAGCGGATACCGATCGTCGGCTTCGAACGGAGCGCCAGGGGCTAGCCCGGCGCGCAGAAAAGTGAATTGCTCCCGTGCAAAGTCAGCCAGCGTTCGGAGCGCAATGAGCGCAGTACGTCGCCGGCCGCTTCCAACGTTGATGCTGCGCTGGCCAAGTTCAGCAGCGAGCGCACACACAGCTTCAGTGCGTTGAAGGGAGCGATCCACAGGGGACGAATGGGTCAGCATTGGAGAATCCTTAATGTGAGAGTGATGAAATGGGATCGATGTGGTGCCATTATATCATAACGTGCCAACTGGGTCAGGGCTGGGCCTGGGCTGGTGCGCGACGCAGCAAGGGAGGTCACAGGTCAAGGAGCTGTGTGTATCGATCCCTCCTGAACTTGGGTGGCGCGTGCCTTTGCCGTATGATAGCCAATCATGCGGAAACTTCGCCTGGACCCGTACCTGCTCCTGTTGCTCGTGCTGGCGCTGCCGGCGCTGGCGCCGCTGGCTGCGCCCGGCTACATGTTCGACGCCCATGACGGCCGGCACAGTGTCTTCTACGTGCAGATGTTCGACGCCTCCATCCGCGATGGCGCCTTATGGCCGCGCTGGGCCATGCACCACACGCAGGGGCTGGGGTACCCGACCTTCTTGATCCAGGCGCCGCTAGCCTTCTATGTGGCCGAGATCTTCGTGCTGCTCGGCGCCTCGGTCACCGTGGCGGTGAAGCTGGCCTGGCTGGTCGGGACGCTGGCCGGTGCCTGGGGCGCCTATCGGCTGACGGTTTACTGGTTAGGGGACCATGCCATTGCTGAGTGGCGCAGCGGGCACACCGGTACGATGCA
>CAIRNL010000672.1 GCA_903879975.1 uncultured Chloroflexota bacterium
ATAGGTAGATTCGTTGTAACTGATTCCAGGGAGGCTGCGTGGTGGCTCCAAATGAGAGCCAACGATCTCGATGGGATGCGCATCGCCATCGAGCCACGATTCCTCCTATCCGCCCAGATAGCATGCCGGCTGCCCCGCACGCATCTCCCACACCTGGCCGGCCATGGGCGCAGTATAGGCCCGCCACGCTTCGGCAAAGGAGAGCGGTCGCTGGCAGCAGGCGACGCGCACTACATCACTTTTGTGATCTTGAGGCGGCGGCCATTTTGCTCGTTGGCTGCGTTCAGCGCGCCGGCCGAACCCAGGACGACGACGCGCGCCTGTTCGTTGAGTTCAGCTAGGACGTCGCCAAATTTGCGGAAATCGGCCACCGTCGTCGACAGAATTTCGTCGCGCATCTGCTGGCGGCTTTCGTCGGTCTCGCCCACCAGGTGGCGTACCAGGGAGGTGTAGCCTTTCGCGTCGGGCAATTGGTAGCCATCTACGTCGCCGATGGCGCCGATGATATTCTTGGTCAGTTCGTCGTCGCTCAACTCGATGGTGCGCAGCAGTTCGGCAGTCTGATCGTAGACCTTGAGCGTGTTTTCCAGGTTCGGGTCGCGGTACGAAATGAAGCTGTAAACGCCCGACTGCTTGCCAAAGCTGACAAACGCGCCGTACGCTCCGCCCTCGGCACGCACCTTGTCCCACAGCCAGCCCGTGCGCACGAAGTTGTTGATCACGTGGATCGATCCGTGATAGCTGTAGCCCAATCCGTAGAGGCTCGCACCCTTGCCGACATAGTTGACCTGCGCCGGGATTGCCAGTCCTTCGTCGCCGGAGGGGAGCGCCGGCGCCCACGGTGCCGCGCCGTTTGCCGCTGTCGGCAGCGCCTGGATAAAACCGTCCACCTGCGGCACGACCGCAGCCCAGTTCTCCGCGTCCAGTGTTACGTTGACGATGAGGCCGGTGCGGCTCACCAGCGCTTGGCGCACGGCATCGAGCTTTGCCAGCACCGCCGGCCAGTCCTGATCCACCTGTTCGGCCAGCCGGCGGATGAAGAAAAGCCCCTCGATGCCATCCATCTGCTCGTCGGCCCAGCCCGCGGTCGTCAGTCCGGCGCGCAGGCGGTCGCGCACGTAGGCATGGCCGGAGGGCACCAGGCTCGCCTCGCGCCGTGCCCTGCTCTTGAGCACAATCTGGCGGAATCGTTCGCGGTCGTCGAGCTTCACGGTCAGCAGCATGTCGTGCAGAATCGCAAGCAGGTCCGGCACCTGGGCCACCGTCGCCTTGCTGGAGACGAAGAAGCGCGCTGCCGGTGACTCCTTGCCGCGCACTTCCGACAAGTAGGTCGAATTCCACACGCCGCCGGTCTTGCGGTCGATGCGCTGTGAAAACTTGACATAGTCCTCGCCGGTCGTGCCCATCTCTTGCAAGGCCCGGCTGAAGAAGGGGACATAAGGTAGCAATTCCTGTGGCACCGCGCTCAGATCGAAGCCGAGGTTCATATACAGGATGCCATTGGTGAAGAGATCGTGGTAGAGCAACGTGCTGTCGGCCAGATCACTGACCGTTATCGGAATCGTCTTGTTCGTGCGGTCAAGGTCGGACAGCTTGAGCGACGGCAGGCGCGCCAAGTCCTCGGCTGAATCAGGGCGTTGCTGGCGCGCTTTGAGTGCGGCCGTGTTGGCGATAATGGCTTGGATATCCTCCGGCGTCATGGCAGCCTTGGCCACTTTGAGTTGCTGATGTTCCTCCGCTACCAGCCGGTCATGATGCGTAGCATCAGGCTCCGCTACTACAGTCACGCGGTGCGGATTGTCAAGGAGATAGGTGCGGATGAGCCATCCCAGAAAACCGGTATCTTCAGCCAGGCGGCGTTTGACCACGGCCAGTGGCAGCTCGTAGCGGAGTGGCTCGATCGGGTCGCGCCGGTAATTCCAATTGTGGAGCGCGCGCATATAGAGACTCAGACCACGTGGCAAAGAACCGGTATTGTTCTCGCGCAGGCCGAACTCGATGGAATTGAGCGCTGCCTCTACCATATCGGGATCGATGCCTTCTCGGGCCAGTTGTTCCAGTGTCGCAACGATCAGCGACTCTACCTGCGGCGCATCGGCGCTGGCGATGCCCTTCATCGTCACGCTGAATGTCGGCTGGCGCACATAGCCACTCAGCCCGCCGCTGACGTCCTCTCCGAGACTGGAATCGACCAGTGCCTTGCGCAGCGGCGATGCCTGCGTGCCAATGATGGCGTAGCTGAGCACACTCAACGCCATGCGCAGCGACGAGTCGGTCACTTCGGGTAACGCCCAGTTGACGTCGATCATGCTCTTGCGCGTCAGGTCGGACTCGCCGTCAGCCCCAAAAGTGACGCGCAGATGTCGTGGTCTGGCAAAGGGCGCATGGAGGGGCACGATGGCGTCGACTGGATTGGCCTCATATTCGTCTAACACCGCAGCCAGGATGCGCAGCCGCTCCTCGGGGGCGTCGTCGCCATAAAAAAATATCTGCGCGTTGGAGGGGTGATAGTAGGTCCGGTGGAAGTCCACGAATGCCTCATAGGTGAGTTGCGGAATCACCGTCGGGTCCCCGCCGGAATCGAGTCCATAGGTGTTGTCTGGAAAGAGCCCCTGGCTTGCAGCACGCCCCAGGATTGAGTCAGGCGACGAATAGACGCCTTTCATCTCATTGAAAACCACGCCACGGTAGACGAGTGGCGCATCCGGTGTTTCCAGTTCGAAGTGCCAGCCCTCTTGATCCAGGTGATGTGGTGTGATGAGCGGGTGGAAGACCGCGTCCAGGTAGACATCGACCAGATTGTAGAAATCTTGCAGGTTCGTGCTGGCTACCGGGTAGGTTGTCTTGTCAGGCGAGGTGAAGGCGTTGAGGAAGGTATGCAGCGATCCTTTCAGCAACTGGACGAAGGGTTCCTTGAGCGGATACTTCTGCGATCCGCCCAGTACAGCGTGTTCCAGGATGTGGGCAATGCCGGTCGAATTGGCTGGCGGCGTGCGGAAGGAGATGCCGAAAACCTTGTTTTCGTCGTCATTTTCCAGCGAGAGCACTTCTGCGCCGGTCTTGGCGTGCCGATAGAGCCGTGCACGCGTCTTCAATTCGTCGATCTGCTCATCACGCACCAATTCGAAGCGATCAGTTGATACTGTATCCATAGGATTCTCTTCCTTGGTTCGGCGGACGCCACACGATACTCCGGCATTCTAACGCAGCAGGTGGGCGGTCACCTGTAATCGAACCACCAGTGACGGCGCTCATACACCACATTCGCAGCGGCGCATATGGGTAACCATCTCGACAAAGGTCGGCAGCATCTGCACAGTCGTGCTCAGGCTGGCACGGACCTCACCCATGGATTCCGATTGTGTACGATCGGCCGCATAGCCACTGATAGTGACCAGCCCGGTGTAGCACATCTTCATTTCCTGCGCCAGGGCCACTTCCGGCACGAGATTGTAGGAGAGCACATCGGCGCCCCAGTGGCGGAACATGCGCGCCTCCGCACGCGTCTCGCGTCTCAGAAAGTCGACGCCGACGACCGTAGCCTCAGGCAGTCCAGGCAGCAACTGTTGGATGGCCGATCCTAATTCCGGGCAGAAGGGAGATCGCACGCTGCCCAGGTTGATATCGAGTCCTGTATGCGCGTCAGAGAAGAAGGTGTCGGGCTGGTGGCTGGTCCAGCCGATGTAGTCGTCCACGATGACCGGCTGCCCGCGCTGCAAAACGGGGTTGATGGCAATGCCCATGTCCCAGTTGAGTATGCGCTGCACACCGAGCTGCCGCGCCGCAAAGATTGTGGCGCGCGGGTCGGTACGCGTGGGGAGGCCGGTGTACGGCTGCACCCACACGGCCAGGCTGTCGCTCAGCTTGCGCAGCGCTAGCGGGCCGGCCTCGCCGTATGGCGTCAGGTAGATGCGCTCGTCGACCACTTCACCGAGGATACCGAGCGCGCTGGGCGGCAGCAGGACAGCGATGAGAATCAGCAGACTGGCAGTAGGCATAGGGTTCTATTCAGCTCGTCTAGGTTCGGCGTAACGCAGGTGCCAGCAAAACATAGCACCGATCCAGTGCATCCGCAACCCACTGTTTGGGAATCGTTCATTCGCCTGCCGGCGTGGGTTGTACTTGTGTTGGTTTCGAACGCTCGGCCAGCCAGATGAAGAGCGAACTGCCGAGACGGAAGAAGAAGGTTAGAACGAGTGCAATCTGCACATTGAAGAGGGCGGCCAGTAACGGTCCTAGCAGTACACCAATGAAGATTGCCAGGTTGAGAGCAATGTTGTACCAGGCGAGGTAGGCAGGCCGATCATTGTCCGGTACTTTTTCTAGCAGGTAGTTGGCTAGCGTGCCGCCGACGAGTGCCCAGGCCAGCCCGCCGACAATGGAAGTAATGATGTAAAAGAACAGGTTGGGCATCAATGCCGTGAAAAGCGAGTAGCTGCTCAGTAATGCGATGCCAATCACGGTCAGCATATGGTTGCCGTAGCGCTGGGTGAGGCGGTTGATCTGCAAGGAGCCGAGGAGCACACTGGCATGAAAGACCGCTGTGCCAACGGCGATCTGCCCGTCGTCGAATTTCAGTTGATCGACCCAACGAATGGGAAAGAGTGGGCCAGGCATGAATTGTGTCAGATGAAAAGTGAAAAGTGCCAGGATCACGATACCATAGTGGCCGCGCACAACGTCCGTGCGCAGCAAGTCCTGGCCGCGCGTGAAGGAGCGCAGTGCAATGCTGACACGCTGGCCGATGCCCTGCCCGCCGCGCATGTCGCCAGGCTGTGCCGTGTCGCCGATGATCTGGCGGATGCGCTGCGGTTCGTCGCCGGGCAAGTCGGTAATGTTGCTCAGACCATGGAGGTGATAGGCGCTCATGGCGGAGCCAGCGAAACCGATCAGGAAAATCAGGGTGTAGCCCAGTTCCAGTGATGTGTGGTCGAGGATGAAGCCGGCCAACAGCGAGGCAATGATATAGACGACCGACAGCAAGGCGTTGCGCCGGCCAGCCACATACCCGCGCCACTCGATGGGCACGGCAATGGCGAAGAGAGCGTTGAAACCAATCGCCAACCCTACGCCAGGAATTGTCAGCAGCAACGTCGCCCAGATCAAAACTTCAATCTGCACGGCGGGCGCCAGCCACATGGGCAGCAACGCATAAATCAGGTATAGTATGCGAAAGATGACTGCGGAACGGAAGACCAACGGCCCAATCGGCCGGCTTTGCAGCCAACGACCGACAGGCAGGGTGAAGATGAGGTTGACCATTGCCGGGCCGGCGGTTATCAGGCCGATCTGAAATGCATTGGCCCCGATGCGTGCGGCGTAGACAGTCAGAAAGGCGATGGTCGTGCCGGCAACCAGGCCATACCAGCCGATGTCACCGTAGAGGTGATAAAAACGCCGCTGCAGCTCTGGGGGGATGACCTGGCCGGTGCCTGTCGGGCGTGACCATGGAAGACGATGTATCAGACGTTGCATGACAGATTCATTCCGGTTTGATAGCTCAGCACAGTCGCGTGACAACTGAAAAATAATTGTAACATGGCCGCAGGAACCCACGTGAAACCAATCCGGATTGCACTGGTCGGTGCCGGCATCTATGCCCGCAACGCCCATCTGCCCACACTGCACAAACAGCTCGACGCATTTGAGATCGCAGCCGTCTACAGCCGCACTGCAGAGGCGGCTCACGCGCTCGCCACACAGGCCGGTGCATCTGTCTCCGTCTATACCGACGTTCAGCCTCTGCTCGATGATCCGCACATTGACGCCGTCGACATCCTGCTGCCGATCCCGATACAGGCCGATTTCGTGGCGGCAGCGTTGCGCGCCGGAAAGCATGTTATCAGCGAAAAGCCGATTGCACCCGACAGCGCCACGGCGCGTGCCCTCATTGACCTGCACCGTCGCCTGCCGGGCCAGGTCTGGATGGTGGGTGAGAACTGGCGCTATGAAGAGGCGTTCGAACGTGCTGCTGACCTGATGCGGCAAGGTGTAATTGGCCGTCCGCTTTCCTGCTACTGGGCGCAGTTCTCTGCGTTGAAGCCGGGTAATCCTTACTATGCCACGGCATGGCGGCGTTCGGGCTTTGCCGGTGGCCTGGTCCTGGATGGCGCAGTGCACCTGGTGGCTGCGCTGCGCATGGTCGTGGGGGAGATCGCTCAGGTGACGGCCACAACTGCACTCTTTGCTGCAGACCTGCCACCGGTAGATTCCGTCGCTGCTGCGCTTCGCTTTGAGAGCGGTGTCATTGGTTCGCTGGTCGTCAGCTATGCTGCGGCTTCGCCGTGGTCGGCGCCGTTGACCATCGTAGGCGAGCATGGCAGTCTGCGTGTCCAACGCGGGCGGATTGAGGTAGCCGGCGCCGATGGTCGTGTCGACGTCATCGAGTGCGACAAGCTGAATGGCGTACAGCGTGAACTACTCGCCTTTGCCCAGGCAATCCGCCACGGCACGCCCCATCGCAACCTGCCTGAGGAGGCGCTGCGTGACCTGGAGGTAATCGAGCAGATGGTGGCCCCTTCTCAGGCATGAGGCGAATGTGAGTGGGATGACTGCCAGTACCTATAGACTGATCGATTATCGGATCGCCGACATGTTCCCTAACCCAAAAAGGAGGATTCACGATGACCCATACCAAAGCCACCACACAGTCCAGCAAGCTACCCTTTTCACGTGTTCTGGCTGCAGGAGGGCTTGCGATCGTTGGCTCGGTGGTTGCCAACCTGGCTGTTTACTTTGTTGGCCGTTTGATTGTCCAGCCGCCGGCTGATTTCCAGCCGCTTGCTACCCCTATTCCGACCATTCTGTTTACCACACTGTTCCTGGTAGTCGGCACAGCTATCTTTGCGATGATCAATTCGTGGAGCAACAACCGTGCCCAAATCTTTACCATCGTGGCGACCATTGCGCTCATCTTGGGCTTCATTCCTGACATCATGTTGCTCGTCAGTCCAGAGTCATCGCCCATGGGCACGCCCACGCCTGGCGCCGTGATCGTGTTGATTGTCATGCACTTCGTGGCCTTTGCCATCACGATGTGGTCGTTCCTGACATGGGCACCGCGCCAGTAGCCCATACAGCGTAAAATTCTCGCCCTACTTTTGCAGTGCCCAGCTTTCGGCTGCTGGGCACTGCTTTGCCCGTGGCTGGCACTACCAGCCATCCATCTGACTGGGTTGAGCGGAACAGCAGGACTGTGTGTACTCAGCACCCCGCTGCGCGCCAGCAGCAGCGCACTAGGCCCCCGGCTGCCACAACGGCTCCGGCACGCCTTGCATGCGGTTCTCGTAGCGTGCCATGACGAAGAGCGCGTCGGAGAGGCGGTTGAGATAGGCCAGCACATTGATGCCGATCCCCTCCGCTTGCGCGAGGGTGGCGACATCGCGCTCGGCCCGGCGACAGACGGTGCGCGCGACGTGCAGCTGGGCTGCGCCGAGCGAGCCGCCGGGCAGGATGAAATTCTCCAGCGGCCCTACCACGGTTGTCATCTCGTCGATGAGCTGCTCCAGGCGTTCTACGTGCCTAAGCTCGATCTGCGGCAGCTTGTAGAGTTCTTTATCTGCTTCGACAAAGGCCAAGTCCGATCCCAGATCGAATAGCTCGTTCTGGATCTCGGGCAGCACCGTGTCCAGCGGTTCACACAGCCCCATCGCCAGCGCCACACCGATGTGCGAATTGAGCTCGTCGACAGTGCCGTAGGCGGCCACGCGCAGGTGATCTTTGGGCACGCGCTGCCCGCCGCCGAGGGAAGTCTGGCCTTCATCGCCCTTCTTTGTGTAAATCTTGGTCAATCTTGGCATGATCTATCTCGCCTCCAGTACATCGTCGACTGTCAGCCAACCAGTCTCAGGAAATAATTTTGCAATCTGCGGCGCAAAGAGGGGCGACGCCCCCAGCACCTCCGCCGGCGCACCCTCGGCGATGATCTCGCCCTGGCTCATCAGCACGACGCGGTCGGCAATGGCTGCAGCCAACTCCACGTCATGCGTCACCACTAGAATGGCCATCCCTTCCTCGCGCCACTCAGACAATAACTGCTCCAGCGCGCGCTTGGCGTTGTAATCCAGCCCGCGCGTCGGCTCGTCCAGCAGCAGTGCACGGGGACGCGTCACCGTGACCGCTGCCAGCGCCACCCGCTGTCGCTCACCCACACTCAGATCGCGTGGGTAGGCATCTGCCTCGCCGACCAGCCCCAGCTGAGCGAGCAGTTCCAGGGCCATATGATCAGCCGGCTCGCGAGGTCCCGTTGGCGGTTGCCCCTCGTCAGTTGCCGGGTCCCCCGCTTTCTGTCTCTTCCCCTGCACCATCCCATGGTTGCGCAGCGTCACCAGCAGCTCCTCGCGCACGCTCTCGGCAAAGAGCAGCGTATTCGGATCCTGCGGCAGATAGCCGACTCGCCGGCAGATAGTGGCTACGTCGCAGCCGGCAATATCTGCGCCGTCGATGCGGATCGTGCCGGCATGCGGCCGCGCCAGCCCGACCAGCGAGCGCAGCAACGTCGTCTTGCCCGCGCCGTTGCGTCCCATGAGCACAACGATCTCGCCAGGGTACAGCGCCAGGTCGACGCCGCGCAGCACATCCTGCTGGCCATAGCGCATGTTCACACCGTGCGTCTCGAGGAACGGCGTGGCCGTGGCCTGTCTCCTCGGCCGCTTGTCCTTGTGCGGCTGCCGGTGGCCGGCGAGCCAGCCGCGGCTGAAGCGCAGCCCTTCCTTGATCGTCAGCGGCAGCGGCTGCCAGGCCAGGGCCTTGCCTACGTGCAGCAGCGGCGGCACCAACTCGATGGACTGCATCACTGTGCGCGGGTCGGCAAAGAGGGGCGCGCCGCCGCGCTGGGGCAGATAGAGGACGCTGTCCACGAAGGGCAGCACGCGCTCCAGGCGGTGCTCGGCCAGAATGACGGTCAGTCCCAGGTCGTGGTTGAGGCGCAGCAGCGCGTGGAGCACATCCTCGGCCGACTGGGGGTCGAGCTGTGAGGTCGGCTCGTCGAGCGCCAGGATCGACGGACGCAGCGCCAGCGCGGCGGCGATGGCGACGCGCTGGCGTTCGCCGCCGGAGAGGGTCTGGAGCGTTCGGTGGCGCAGCGGCGCCAGGTCGAGCAGGTCGAGCGTCTCCTCGACGCGCACGCGCATCGCCTGCGGCGGCATGGCTGCGTTCTCCAGGGCGAAGGCGATCTCATCCTCGACGCGATCCGTGACGAACTGCGCCTCTGGGTCCTGGAAGACGAAGCCCACGTGCCGGCTCAGGAGGCGTGGGGTAGCGACGACGGGATCGAGCCCAGCGACGCGCAGCGTGCCGCGCAGCGCGCCGCCGCTGAAGTGGGGCACCAGCCCGTTGAGGCAGCGCAGCAAAGTCGACTTGCCGGCGCCCGACGCGCCGATCAGCAGAATCAGCTCGCCGTCGGGCAGGTTCAGGCTGATATCCTGCAAGGCCGGCTGCGACGCGCCGGGGTAGGTATAGCTCAGGTGCTCCAAACGGATCATCGCCCTCTCCTCTTATCCATGGCCTGGCTGGCTGCACCGGCTCACCATGCGGCCGGCACAGCCAGCCCCAGCGTAGCCAGCCCGATGCGCCAGTCGATCCCCGGTACGCTGAGGCTGGGGTACGGGTAATAGAAAATACTGTTGCGGTCCACGCCTGCTAGCGGAAGCAGGTAAACCCCAGCTGCAACGAGCGCCCCCGCTGCGATCGCCCAGTCGCAGCGCTGCCAGCGGTCGGGTCGGTAGACAGTGTGCGGATAGCTGCGCCCGGCGCGCCACAGGCCGACGGCCAGCAGTGCCGCGCCGGCCAGCAGCAGTGCGGTGCCTGCCCCCTGCGGCCAGAGTTCCTGCAGCAGCCAGCCGCCTACCATGAGCACGAAGCCGGCCAGCACGGCCACCTGCGGCGCGTGTTGCGGCGGCTCGCTGCCGCTGGCGAAGCCGCGCGCCATCATGGCTTCGGCCAGCTGCAGCGAGCGCTCCAGTCCCCCCTCCAGCAGCGGGATGACC
>CAIRNL010000673.1 GCA_903879975.1 uncultured Chloroflexota bacterium
CTGAAGCATGCCGTGCCCATCGTAGGCGGCAACCATGCCTCCTTGAGCGATCTGCTGGACGGCAGTCAGGAAGTCGCCTTTCTCATGCCGGTCGCTGGCGGTGCGTTTCGCTAGTTCCGTTACCACTGCTTTTCTTTTTTCCGTCTTTCCAAGGAGATACCCAACATGTCTGTCCAAGTCGCAGCCGATGCCAGGACATCGGCGAACGGTCACAGCCCGCTCGGCGGCCACGAGACCGTCTTCGTTGACCAGTATACCAATGGCATTCTCGATCCCAACAAGCAGATGCTCGGCCCCGTGCGCGATGGTGGACACATTATCGCCAATACGGCGCCCGGCTGTTGGGGACCCATGATCACGCCGGAGATTCGTGGCGGGCATGAGGTCACCATGCCCGTGGCAGTGGCTGGCGCTGAGGTGGGTGACGGCATCGTCATCCGCATCAAGGACATCACCGTCACGTCACTCGCCACGTCATCGGGCAACGACCAGATGATGAGTGGTCGCTTCCTAGGTGACCCGTATGTGGCCGGCAAGTGCCCAGGGTGTGGCGAACTCTATCCGAAGACGGTGCTCAAAGGCATTGGCCAGAGTGCGGTGCGCTGCGCCAAGTGCGGCGCCGATGCGTCGCCCTTTACTTTCACCAACGGCTACACCATCGCCTTCGATCCCAACCGCAGCGTCGGCGTGACGCTCGACCGGGACGCGGCTGAGCGGATTGCGCACGAGGCGAAGCACTATGCCGCCCTGCCTGACGGCTCAATCCAGAACCCCATCCTCACCTTTGCGCCGCACGATCTGGTTGGGTTGGTGGCGCGGCTGCGCCCCTTCATGGGCCAGCTTGGCACCACGCCGTCGATTCCCTTGCCTGATTCGCACAACGCCGGCGACTTCGGCTCCTTCCTCATCGGAGCCCCACACGAGTACGGCCTGAGCGCAGACCAGCTTGTCCACCGCACCGACGGGCACATGGACATCGATGCGGTACGTGCCGGGGCAACACTGATCTGCCCCGTCAAGGTGCAAGGTGGCGGCATCTACCTGGGCGACATGCACGCATTACAAGGTGACGGTGAGATCGCCGGCCACACCTGCGATGTCGCCGGCACAGTGACGCTGCAGGTGCATGTGATCAAGGGGCTGAACATCGACGGGCCGCTCCTGCTGCCAGTGGCGGAAGATCTGCCTTTCCTGGCAAAGCCGCTGAGCGCCGAAGAGAGGGCCAAGGCGCAGCTGATTGCGCAGAGTTGGGGGGTGGACACGCTCGAAGAATCAGCGCCGATCTCGGTGATTGGCACCGGCCCGGACCTCAACGCCGCCACCGACAATGGCCTGGAACGTGCAGCCAAATTGCTCGGCATGACGGTGCCGGAGGTCAAGAACCGCGCCACCATCACCGGCGCCATCGAGATTGGCCGTCATCCCGGCGTGGTGCAGGTGACTTTCCGCGCACCGGTCGACCGGCTGAAGGCGGTGGGACTACTTCCCTTTGTGCAGGATCAGTATGGATTGGACTGAAGCATCCAGTACTGTCCGTGATCCCGCCAGTGTTTCGTGGCGCTAACTGACCGCTCTTTGTATAGGCGATTCGGCAAATCGCCCTCCCCACGTAAAGCGATTTGCCGAATCGCCTTACGTGGGGAGGGTACTCCTTCGTCAATTTTTGCTGTGTTCGTTGCGCATGAGGCGCTTGAGTGTTTTGCCGGCTGCGCTGCGCGGGAAGTCCTCGACGATGACGACCCTGCTCAGGCGCTGGAAACGTGCGTCCACGCGTTGATTGATCCACATACGCAACGCTTCAGCATCGATGGCATCCGATTCAACCAAGATAATGTGCGCGACGGGTATTTCGCCCCACTTCTCGTCCGGCACACCAAAGACTGCCACTTCACGTACCGCAGGATGGCGCACGGCGATCTCCTCGATATCACGCGGGTAGACGTTGACACCGCCAGAGATGATCATATCCTTCTGCCGGTCCACCAGGTAGAGAAACCCGTCCTCGTCCAGATACCCTAGGTCACCTGAGTAAAGCCAACCGTTGCGAATGGCCAGCGCGGTCAGGTCTGGCCGCTTGTAGTAGCCGGGCATGAGCATAGGGCTGCGGCCGATGATCTCGCCGACCTGGCATGGCGGCAGATCGTTGCCCGCCTCGTCGACAACACGTACCTCCTGAAAGGGCGGTGCCACGCCTACGGACGTGAGTTTGCGCCGGGTGTCGGTCTTGTCGAGAATGGTCATGATGCCTTCGGTCAGCCCGTAGAGTTCGTGGAAACGGCCGGGCAGTCGCCGTTGCAGTTCCTCCTTCTGCTCCATGAGCAGCGGGGCACCGACCGAGCCAAGACATTCGAGCGATCCACACGTCTCTTCGCCAAAGTTTGGCTGGTGCAGCAACGCCACGATCTGTGACGGTACCATATACATGTGCGTCACCCGTTCGCGC
>CAIRNL010000674.1 GCA_903879975.1 uncultured Chloroflexota bacterium
CTACCTCCACTTTGACGCAGTAGATCTTGCCCGTAAAGTCATTGTCCCCTATCGTATAGTCACTGCTGACCGGCGTGGCCAGGTCGTGGCCGATGTCCAGAGTCTCGTCCAGGGAGAAGGTGAACGGAACTGTTCGGTCGATGTGTGCCTCCCCCACCTTCATATCGCCGATGTAGAGGCTCCCCTGCCCACCGGCGCCCGTCTCGCTGCCGCCTTCGTAATCGAATCTGTACTGGACCGTCACTCGACCGGCTGGCAGTGTTTCTGCCGCAGAGACCCGGTATTCCTGGATGCCCAAGTAATTGTGGGTGTACTTCAGTACACTATCTACGACGTAGAGCGACCAGCCACCGAAGCGCCCACCCTGGGCGATGAGCACACCGTCGGCGCCTTCAGCCGGTACCTCAATGTCGGCGGTGACAGTGTGTGATTTGTTCTTGATGTTGGGGACGGTGTTCTCCATCAGCTGGGACATGCCTGGGTAGAAAGTCATTGACGTGCGCCCGTTCAGCAGGTCGGGGCGACCGGCAAGTTCCGGGTTGGTGAGTTCGGTGCGGCGGTCGTCCGGCGGGAAGACATTGTACTTGGCCGCCTCGACCATGAACAGATCCTGCAACTCGGCCAGCTTCTCGGGGTACTGATCCGCAAGGTTGACCGCTTGGCTCCAATCGGTGGTGTTGTCGTAGAGTTCCCAGACATCCTCATCCCACGAACTCTTCCCTTTGCGGAAAGGACTGTGATGAATGGTGACTGCGCTCCATCCCTGGTGGTAGATGCCGCGGTTGCCGAACATCTCGAAATACTGCGTGGTATGCCGGTCTGGCGCTGCGCCGTCCTCGAATGAGTAAGCGATGCTGACACCTTCCATCGGCTTCTGCGTCACGCCATGCACCTGGATCGGTTCGGGCAGGCTGGCGCATTCCAGGATGGTGGGCGCGATGTCAATGACGTGGTGCCACTGGTTGCGCACCTCGCCGCGCGCCTTGATGCCCTCAGGCCAGCTGACGACCATTCCGTTGCGCGTGCCGCCCCAGTGTGAAGCGACCTGCTTGGTCCACTGGTAGGGGCAGTCCATGGCGTGCGCCCAGCCGACCGGGTAGTGGTTGTATGCACGGATTGTGCCCAGGTCATCGTAGTGCGCCAGGATGTTCTCGATCGAATCCTCCGTATAGTTGTCGTGACACCCTGGCGACTATTCTTCGGCCAGACCGCTCCGAGCGTGATGCTCTGAGCAATCTGCGCTACACATTGGCCAGCCTGCGGCGAACGCTCGGCGACGCCAGCGCAACCACGCATTTTCTGCTGGTCGACCATGACACGATCCAGTTCGATACTGCGGATGTCCAGCTGGATGTTGCCGACCTTGAGCGGCTGGTAGCGTCTGCTTTGCGCCGGCCAGCCACTTGGGCAGGGGGTCAGGCGCCGAGTACCCCCTCACCTGATGCGACACGGCGCGAACTGCGGGCTGCCGTTGCGCTCTATCGAGGTAATTTTCTCGATGGTTTTTGGGTGGAGGGTGCAGGGCCGTTTGAGGAATGGGTCGTTGTGCGCCGTGAGCACATTGCTCAACAGGTGATGGCTGCACTGGGATGGCTGACAGCGGACGCCGAACGGCGTGGCGCCTTCCGCGATGCACAATCCTATGCCCGCCAACAGGCAGAGTTTGAACCTTGGAACGAGGAGGCTCAGCGGGCGTTGATGCGTGCATTCGCTTTGGATGGCCAGCGAACCGCTGCACTGCATCAATTCCAAACGTACTGCCGGATTCTGCAGGACGAATTGGGTGTTCCGCCATCCGATGAAACCATTGCCCTCCACGAGGCAATACGAGCGGGAGAATTTGACGCCGTCGGCGGTACAGGCGATACAGAACTGTCGAGTTCGGCGCAAGCGACCCCCCCACACTCAGCCGTCGTTGCGCGCGAGCGGGAACTTGAACAACTGCAGGAGTATCTGCTGCAATCCCTGGCCGGCGCCGGGCATGTCATATTTGTGACTGGCGAAGCCGGCAGTGGCAAGTCCGTGCTGCTGGGCGAGTTTATACGCCGGGCATTGCACCAGCATGCAGAATTACTGATGGCAGGCGGCGCGTGTGAGGCTGTGGCCGGAATCGGCGATCCGTACTTGCCTTTCCGGGAGATTTTGCGCGCGCTTACCGGGGATGGCGAGCGTCGACGCATCCCTGACTCCTTGGCGCCCGCAGCAACGCGCCGCATTTGGGCGGCGATGCCGGATATCCTGGAGGCGTTCCTGAACCATGGGACGGATCTGTTAGATATCTTTGTACCTGCCTCCGAACTGCTGTTGCGGTTGGAAGAGGATGCCAGACGTTTCCGTTCGAACGAAAAATGGCGGGACGAGATCGAGCAGTTGCGGCTTCAAGCGGCAGGTGAAAGCCAGGTCAGCGGGCGAACCGTGCGCCAGAGCGATCTTTTTGACCAGTTGACGCATCTCTTGTCGGCCGTGGCGCGACGTCATCCGCTACTCCTTGTGCTCGATGATCTCCAGTGGTCTGATCCTGGAACGATCGGCCTCCTCTTTCACCTCGGCCGGCGCCTGACAGGCAGCCGTGTCCTCATCCTTGCAGCCTATCGACCAGATGCCCTCAGGGCGCCCTCAGGGGCAGCTCGACACCCCCTCGAGTTGGTAGCGAACGAACTGCAGCAGGCCTCCGGATGTCCGGCTATCGATTTGGATGCCTGCGACGGCAGTGAATTTGTCGAGGCTCTCCTGCGCGCAGAGTGGGACTCTCTGATCCCGACTCTTGCCGAAGGGATCTTTCGCCATACGGAAGGCCAGCCGCTGTTCACCGTAGAATTGTTGCGCACGCTGGTCGAGCGCGGTGACCTGGTGCGTACCAGCGACGGCAGCTGGCAGGAAAGCCAGGCGCTCCATTGGGAGAGTCTTCCCGCACGTGTGGACGCAGCGATTGCTGAGCGCATGGGGCAGTTGCCAGAACAGTGCCGGCTGCTGCTGGCGGCCGCCAGCGTCGAGGGGCAGGAATTCACGGCGGAAATTGTCGCTCGTGCCTTGGCTGTCGATGAGCGAGATGTGCTGCAGCTCTTGAGCAGAGATCTGGCTGAGCGGTATCGGTTGGTTGTTGCCGAGATCCCTTACCGAAGAGGGCATCGTCGCTTCGCACGCTATCGGTTTCGGCATTATCTCTTTCGCAAATACTTGTACGACCATTTGGATGCCGTGCAGCGGGTTTATCTGCACGAGGCAGTCGGCGGTGCGTTGGAGGCGTTACAGGACGAAGTGACGGATGCCCTGGACGCAATCGCCCCGCGCCTCGCCTGGCATTTTGAGGAAGCCATGATCCCCGAACGAGCGGCTGTATGGCACTTGCGGGCCGGCAAGCGCGCGACATGCCTTACCGCCAACACAGAGGCTATTGCACACCTGACGCGCGGCATTGCGCTTCTCGAAACGGTGCCGGAAACGCCCGATCGGTTATGGCTGCAATTGGAACTGTACCTGGCCCTCCTGCCCCCTCTGACCTCTGCCAACGGCTTCCGAGCGCCAGAGCACATCCGGGCGCTGGAAGCGGCCTATGTAATCTCGCGCCACCCTGCCCTAGCCGCCGATGCTCGCTTGGATAGGGTGGCGGCGACGATGGCCCGCTACACACTCTGATCGGCTGGGCCGGTGCATGCCATCGATCTCGGCATACAGTTGCTCGAACAGGCCGCTCATGGCGCACAGACGCAGTCAGTACCACGGAAATCAACGCCTGTGGAGGCCGTGTCAGCCTCGACGACAGCGATCGGGCTGTGGGGGGGGGCGCAACCTGTTGCGCTTTTTGAGCGGTGTCGTATGCACTTGATCGGCTTACGCTGCGGCTCGTTGTGGAACGCCCACCTCGCCGTAGACGCCGGCAATGCGCCGCGCAATATGGCACCA
>CAIRNL010000675.1 GCA_903879975.1 uncultured Chloroflexota bacterium
GCCACGCCACTGCATATCGTCGAGGCTGCCGTCAAGGTAATGCAGTCGCGCCACGTCAACTATACACCCCCACCGGGCATGCCTGCGCTGCGCGAGGCAATCGCCGAGAAGCTGCAGCGGGAGAACGGCCTGCACTATGAACCGTCGAGTGAGATCCTGGTCACCTGCGGCGCCCAGGAGGCGATCTCGGTGATCATGCAGACGCTGCTCGATCCGGGTGATGAGGTGTTGCTTCCAGACCCCTTTTACACGGCTTACGAAATGGCGATCGGTTTGGCCCACGGCAAGGTGGTGCCTGTGCCAACCTATGCGGAGCAGGGCTTCGAGGTACAGCCTTCGGCGATTGCAGAGCGTATCGGCGAGCGCTCGCGCATGATTGTCTTGGTGTCGCCAAACAACCCGACCGGCGGTATCATCTCGGCCCCCACGCTGGAGGAGATCGCTGCCCTTGCCACCCGCCACAACCTGATCGTCGTCACTGATGAGTTGTACGAAAAAGTGATCTTCGACGGTGCCGAGTCCCCCAGCATTGCGCGTCTGCCGGGGATGCGGGAACGAACCATCGTGATCAATGGCTTTTCCAAGACCTATTGTATGACCGGCTTCCGCGTCGGTTACCTGGCTGGGTGTGCCGCACTGATGAAGGCGTTGCAGGAGCCGCACCACATCTTCACTATCTGCGCACCCACAGCGAGCCAGCACGCTGCATTGGCTGCATTGCGCGGCGACCAGGGCTGCGTCGATGAGATTGTCGGTATCTTCGCCCAGCGCCGGCGCGCTTTGCTGGATGGCTTGCGCAGTGTGGACATTCCCTTTCCCCACCCGTCCGGTGCATTCTTTGCGTTTGCTGATATCCGCGCCAGCGGTATGACGTCGGTCGATTTTGCCGTGAAGCTCCTGAACGAGGAGAGTGTGCTGGTGTTCCCAGGCACGCAGTACGGGCGCAACGGCGAAGGGTTCCTGCGGATATCCTATTTGGCAGAAATAGCAGACATTGAGCGCGCTGTGGAAAAGCTAGGACGCGTGTACTATGCTGCGATGCAGGCACAGGGTCGATAAAAAGGATCTGATTCCGCAATACGGGCACGATCTGAGGGGCGAATTGAATCGGACAGGCGATCTGCTGGTTTTGTGACGCGCCAAGTGCCCCCTACGATGCAATGAATAACACTGGAGGAATTCCCAATGGTCATCGACTACCTGCAACAGAATGGTGAGAGATTGGTCGAGGATCTACAGCAATTCATGCGGCAGCCAAGTGTGGCGACGCAGAACCTAGGCATGGCCGAATGTGTGGAACTGCTCTATCGGCAGATGACTGATTTCGGCATGGCACCACAGTTGCTTCCCACCGCCGGCTATCCCGCAATTTATAGCCGGATGCAGGGTGAATCCAACTATACCCTGCTCATTTACGGTCACTATGACGTGCAGCCAGTCGACGATCAGTGGAACTTCGAGCCGTGGGGCGCCGTGATCAGCGATGGGCGTATCTATGGTCGTGGCGCAGTCGACAACAAAGGCGCGGTGATGGCCGCGTTGCAGGGGGTACGCGCCTATCTGGCGACGGGAACTCCCCTTCCTGTGTCGGTAATTTTTTTGATCGAAGGTGAGGAGGAGATCGGCAGCCCCAATCTGATCCCTTTGCTCCACACGTATCGCGATTTGCTCCAGGCAGACGCACTGATCAACTTCGACGACAACGTGTGGCCCGACGGTCGACCTCGTGTGGTGACTGGCATCGGGGGGGGCGCTCTGATCCGCATTGAGGCGAAGCGGCCCCGTGAGTTTCACGGCATGATGGCGCCGCTCATCGAAAATGCACTTTGGCGGCTGCATAGCGCGCTCACCACGCTGCGCACACCGGACGGGACAATCACTGTCGACGATTTCTTTGACGATGTGCGCCCGCCTACGGCCGACGAACTGGCGGCTATGGCAACCTTGCCCTGGGATGGCGCCTATCTTTTGCGGGATTCGGGCCAGGCGAGCTTCGTCGGTGGCGTCAGCGGGCTGGACGCGCTCACCAGGCTCTATCTGACGCCGTGCTGCAACCTGGTCGGCTGGGAAGGTGGCTACGTGCAGCCCATACAGAAAAGCGTAGTGCCCCGCTTCGCCGCAGCAGAACTAGATTTCCGTACTGTGCCCTACCAACGTGGCGAGCAGATCGTTCATCTGCTGCGCCAACACCTCGATCGGCGTGGCTTCACCGATCTCTCTGTGAAGCTGCTGGTGGAGACCGATTGGTTCCGTTGCGCGCCAGACAGCCCGGCTGCAGCGGCCCTGGGCAATGCCATTCGTAATACGTTCGGTGTGGAGCCAGCGCGCCAGCCGACATATCCCGGTTTTGGCCCGGAGCCACTCTTTGCCCAACTACTTGGCATCGAGGAACAGGCCTACAGCGGCTTTGGCCCGACGGAAGACCGCCTGCATGCGCCGGACGAGTACATTCGCATCGTAGACTATTTGAAGGGAGCGGCTTGCGTCGCCTCGCTCCTGCAGGAGTACCCCCGGGTGAAGGCAGCGACGGTATGACCTGCTGTGCACAGCTCAGAATGATCGCAGCGATCGAAGTATAAACCATCAGACCGGCGAAGGAGTGCCGAGCGGCTTGAATACGGCATGCAGATAGGGGGGAACATGGCATCGCTGCTGGAACGGGATCGGCGCATGGCTGCGCTGCGCACCATGATGAAGGAACAAGGCTATCAGGCGCTGATTGTGGGCGGCAACGCTGAAGCAATGCAGCGCGGCTATATCCGCTATGTCTCAGACTGGCGCCTGTGGGGCGGCAGGGGGTTTGCAGTGATCCCGCTGGAAGGCGAACCGGTGTTGGTGCTGGGGGCCGGCTCGCAGTCCTACTGGTCGAAAAGGGTCGGCTGGATCCCCGATGTGCGGGCCGCCGGCGATATGGTGATGGAGGTGGTCGACACTGTCATGGCACAGGGATTTTCCCAGTCTACCCTCGGTTTTGTCGGCATGAACCACGTGATGAACTACGGCGACGTAGGCCTGCTGCAGCGTGAGCTCGGACAGGCGCGCCTAGTTGATGCCACCAAGGCGGTCGATGACATCATGGCAGTCAAGAGCGATGAGGAGCTCGCGTTGGCTGCTCAGACCTATCGGGCGCTGGCGCAGGCACACGAAACGCTGCGCGTTACGCTGGCGCCGGGCAAGAGCGAGCGTGCCGTGATGGCGCAAGCTGTGGCGACGCTCGCCGAACTCGGCTGCCTGGACGGCATCGCTCACCTGACCAACGCTACCCGCCCCTATTTCCGGCCGCCTACAGAGCGCATCATCCGTGCCGAGGATATCATCAAGGTGTCTTTGGAGTTTGCTGGCCCTGACGGCTACTGGATCGAACTGGCAGGCATATATTCCTTCTGCGAGCCGCCTGCACGCGAGCTGCGCTACTATCGAACTTGCCTCAAGGCTGTCGACCGGGTGAAAGCCATGCTGCGTCCGGGCGCAGTGGGCGGGGATGTGACGCGTACGGTCGAGGCAACCTTTGCCGAAGATGGCTGGAACGTTACCGGTCGTGGCATCTGGGAAGGGCATCTGATCGGCTTGAATGTGATCCGACCGCCGTATGGGTTGATCGACAATACCGATGTGTTCAAGGAAAAAATGTTGTTCAACGTCCACCCAGGTCTCGTTGTGGATGAAGATCAGATGGGCATGTTTGTTCAGGATAATCTTGTGGTGACGCCCGACGGCGGGATTCCCCTCGATGTCTATGAGCAGAAGTGGCATGTGTTGCCGCTCTGACCTGCGGCAGCCTGCGCGGCTTCGTCAGGCGCGCCGTTGGTCATGGCGATTGAGTATCCGGTCTGTAGCCATTTTTACGCGCAGTGGATCGAGCAGGTCGGTTGCACCGCGCGCACGGATCAGGATGTCGAGGTGGCAGCGCTCACCGTGGCCGCAACGTGAGAGCGTGCCTCCATCTAAAGTGTCGATTGGTATCTTGCACAAGGAAAGGGTGGTTTGACATAGAATATGTCCAGGCGGAAATTTGTTGGAATCCAAATCAGCCCAATCAGTTTTGTGGACGAAGGTGTGGAGGTTGTCCTCGATACGCTGCAGCAGCGCGTTGGCGTGAATGTGTTGATGATCGGTACAGTCTCCTGGTTGGGACTGAAGGCCGGGCGCAGTATCTCGCACAAGCTGGATGGCTGGCCGGATCACGGCGTGCCAGAGCCCTTGACTATGAAGGGCGGTGCCTACTTCCACCCCCACCCCGAGTATTACGCCAATACGTTTATTCAGGATTTCCGTGCCAAAGACAACACAATGCAAGGGATCGACATCTTGGAGATGGTGATCCCGGAGGCCAAACGGCGCGGCATGCGCGTGATGCCGGAACTGATGGAACCGCTCTTCAAGTACGCAGGCCACGGCTCCACCAACAATGTCGAGATTGCCAACCTGCCCCAATGCCTGGAGATCGACCTGCTGGGCCGCGCCGGACAGGAGCCGTGCACCAACAACCCTGACTACCGGCTTTGGTGGCATGCGATGATTGAAGACCAGTGCCGCAGCTACGATGTTGATGGGATTATGTGGTGTAACGAACGGCGCAGCCCGCTGGACCAACTGATCGCCGGTCTGGCGCCGGGCTGTTTCTGTCCCCATTGCCGCCGCGAGGCGATGGCGCGCGGCATCGAGGTGGAACCAGTGCGCAAGGCGTTTCTTGAAGTGTGGGACTATTTCCAGAAGGCACGGGCCGACGCAGAATTCGTCGACGGCGCGCTCATCGAGTTTCTGCGTGTTCTCCTGCGTAACCCCGAAATCCTGATCTGGGAGCGTTTCTGGCTGGAACGTAACAAGGACCTGGATCGCGAACTGTACGGGCTGGTGAAATGGTGCAATGCTGACCTGGAATTTGGACTCAACGTGTGGAATCGTAACCACTTCAATCCTATCCGCAAGGCGCAGTGGCCATGGGACGAGCAGACGCACTACGCCGATTGGGTCAAGCCCATCACTTACCAACACCAATCCGGACAGGTCTATGTGAAAGAGATGAGCGACTTTCACAAGAGCATCCTGCGCGATCTAACGCCGCAGGAATTTACCCCTATCATGTACAAACTGCTGGGGCTGAATGAGGCGCCGTGGGAACAGCTGACACAGGCTGGCATGGACCCGGATACCTACGTGTATGGTCAGTGCGCCGATGCCGTGCGCGGCGTCAGAGGTAAGGTGCCCGTCTACATGGGCATCGGTGTCGATGCGCCGCGCGTCCAGGCCGACCAGGCAGTATGCACGCCCGATATCGTCTACCGGAGCGTTCTGGCCACGTATCGGGCGGGAGGACAGGGAGTAATCTTTGCGCCAAACTATGCCAGTATGAAGCTGACGAATCTGGACGGCGCAGCGCGGGCGTTGCGCGAATTGGGGATTGAACTATGAAAATTCTGGTAGCGGATCCTGGCATCCGCGCGCAGCAGATCGATGCAATCCGCGCGCAGCTGCCGCCAGGCTGGTTGCTAGTGGACGCGCCGGACGGCGCTGCAGCTATTCTGACCGAGAACGTCGATGTCACACCGGCCATGGTGGCTGCTGCTGGCAGCAGCCTGCGCCTGATCGCCCGGCTCGATACC
>CAIRNL010000676.1 GCA_903879975.1 uncultured Chloroflexota bacterium
CGGATGCCATAGGGAGCCCAGTCGACAGCCATGCCGCGCGTCAGTTGGGCAACACCCGCTTTGGCGACGCAGTAAGGTGTGTTGTGGCGGGGGGCAATGTTGCTGATCACGAGCGAATTGATCGATGCGATGTTGACGATGACGCCGCCTGCCTGCCGTTCGATCAGGTGCTGCGCCACGCGTTTGCCGACGTAGAACATGGAGGAAAGGTTCGTGTCGATCATGCGTCGCCAGGCGTCGTCAGGCTCGGCTTCCAATGACAGCCCGTCGGAGGAAATGCCCGCGTTGTTCACCAGGATATCGATTTTGCCCAACTGCGCTACGACCTGCTCCAGGAATGCCTCGATCTGGCCGACCTGGGTCACATCCACCTGGCCGAAAACCGCGCGCCGCCCCAGCCCCGTCAGTTCGTCCGCCACTCGCCGCCCATCTTCCGCGAGCAAATCGCAGATGGCCACGTCGGCGCCGGCTTCGGCCAGCGCCAGGGCCATCTGCCGTCCCAACCCACGTGCGCCGCCCGTCACAAGCGCCGTCTGGCCGGAAAGGTTGAAGAGATCCAGGACGTTCACGGCGCATCCATCCACGTCTTGTCGCCCCACACGCCACGCCAGCTCGCCAGGAAGCCGTTCATCCGCTGATCGGTAAACGAATGTTCGTACAGCAGGCGCATGAACTCCATCCGCATCGTGCAGATATCGGCGCCGGCAACCGCAATTTCACCAAAGAGCCGTGGGTAGCGGCCGCAGGCCAGTATCTTGGTTGCGAAGCCATAGTTGGTGTAGATCTGGCGGATCGGTGCGATCAGGTCGTGTGCCGTGTCTTCGGCCTGGTCGAGCGGCCCGTTGAAAATGGCAGCGATGTCGGCGCCGGCTTTGGCCGCCAGATAAGCCTGCGCCAGCGAGGCAATCGCAGTGACCGCCAGCTGCAGCTGGGGCAATTCGGCTTTGATCTGCTGGAGCGCCTGCAGGCCTGCGACGCTGGCGGGCAGTTTGACAATGATGCGTTCCGACACGCTGTGCAGCCGGCGCGCCTGAAGCACCATCGGCGCAGGATCGCGCCATCCGATCACCTGGACAAAGACCGGCCCAGGCGAGGCATCGAGGACGGCAGCCAGCGTCTTCTCCATTTGCGGTCCAGCTGCTGCAATCAGGCTGGGATTGGTCGTCACCCCAGCCAGCAACCCCCACGACCGCGCCTCCAAAATTTCTGTAGGATTCGAACTGTCGAGAAAAAGCTCCATGATGGATCCCTCTGCGTCACAATCTACTGCGTGGCACGCTGGATGGTTCCACGCATTCACGAAACTGCCCACGACCCGGCGCTCCAGTCCAGGTCGATAGAAAGCAGGATGTTGCCAGTTCACCCTCTCGGCAACAGGGGTGCCCGACAATCCAGGTTTCTACATCCCATCGCTGTAGCAGAACAAGTCGTCCGCCAGCTCGAACAGGTAGTCGACAAGGCGTTCCTGATAGGCTCGGTAAAAGGCAGGCGAGAGCGAGTAGAACGTCTCACGGCAGATGAACTGACCGTCTGCGTTGCGCCGTCCGACAAACGCAAAGCTGAAGTTATGAAAAACAGCATCCTGCGGCGATGGCTTGTAGCGATCAGATTGGCGAAGGCAGGCGTGGGCAAACGATGAGCCGGCTGCCGCCTCGCGCCGGGCATAGGCCAGCGCATCCTCCCACCAGCGCAGAAACAGATATGGGTGATATTCGAGCAGCACTTCGGCGAAGAGGAGCTGCAGATTGGGCGACACCTTGAAATGGTTGCGTCCGGCTGTAGCCCGGCCAATTGCCTGGCGACTCGCCGCACTCAGATCGTCACCCGAATGGAAATCGGCCATCACACCGAACTCCTCAGCGATCTGGCACAGGATGCGTGCCCGCACCTCAAGGCCAGCCGGCCCGTCTTCCCCACGGTAGTCAGTGCCCTTCTCCACGCCAAAGTTCGGCGCCACATGCGACAGCGGAATGTTCCGGCGCTGCGCCTCCAGGAGCACGAAGATCAATTCAGTCTCGGATGTCAGGCATTCGAAGGTCGGCACTTCGTTGGGATGCTCGTCGATGCTGAGTTCCAGGTCAAAGGGCACCCCGTGCTTGAGGGAGCGAATCGTTTCATGCATGGCAACGACTGCATCCAGGGCCACCCAGTATTTTCCGGCCAACCGCCCCAATTCGGCCTCGTCCGGGCAATAGTCGAAGCCCCCGATCCGCCGTGGCCGGCGATGATAGGCGAGCATTTCATTGCGCGACACCGGGTCTGCTACGGCAGCCTCCAGCAAGACGGCGCTGGGAGAAGCCATGGCGGCGTAGTCCAGCACGTCCGAAACGTCCAGGGTATAGAAAGAATAGTAGCGTGTGGCCTCGAGCAGTCGTTTGGCACGCTCCAGACCGCCGGCTCCGCGCTTGACCTGGATGTGATCGGCGTCGGCGCCATAGGGCGAGGAGACACCGTGTTGCAGGGCATTGAGCACACCGGCCACCCACAGCCCCTCATAGGAACTGCCGGTGTAGCCCGTCTCAATGGCGCCGAAACCAAAGGCGATGTTTCGCTCGGCCGGATGTGCTGCGAGCAAGGTTTCCAAAAAGTTGAGTTCGCGCACCGAATTCTGGATGGCGTTGGCCGCAAAGCCGCGCCGGGCCATCGCTTCCCAGATCGCAGGCCACACCGCAGTGGTCATGCGCGTGCCGATGCCGAGCCGCGGCACAGCCCCCAGCGCGCGCGGCCCTCGCTCTGGCGCCAGCTTCCGCACAAAACGGTCAACGACCGGTGCATCCGTAGGGTACAGGGCAAGCAGCATCGGTGCTGTCTCCCCTTCGCCGGCGAGGGTCTCGCTGCCGATCGGTTCCCCGATCTCGAGTTGCTCTGCTTGCGGGCCGATCGCCAGAAACACCTGTTGCCCATCCGGCAGGCCGGAGAGGAGGGCCAGC
>CAIRNL010000677.1 GCA_903879975.1 uncultured Chloroflexota bacterium
CTGCGCGCCCGCACATCTCAGTCAGTCTGCTGACCCAGTATGTGCCGCCGGCACATGTGCGAGGCGTGCTGGCCGGGGAACTGGCGAGGACAGAAATCGAGCGGGCGCGGCGGTTGGCGCACGATCTGGGGTTGCCCCTCTTGCGTTGAACCCAGCCCCTGACAAACCCAGAGGCGTACCGGTCGGCAAGGTACGCCTCTGGGTGGGTTACAATCAGTACCGTGGCCGGGATTGACGGATTTCTACCGCTCCTGGCTAGCGAGCCGGTGGCAGGGTGGCCGGCCGGTGTATGCCGGGCGTCTCCGTTCCACTGTTCCCGCTGCCCGGCTGACCGCTGAAAATTTCTTGGATGCTGCCCAGCGCGCCGAGGATAGCCGTCGCCTCGTACGGGATGAAGAGCTTGGAGGCCTGGCCGTTGGCGACGACTTTCATCGCATCCAAGTACTGAATAGCAATGACACGTTCGTCGGGGTTGGCGTTGCGAATGGCGCCGTACACGGTCGAGATGGCATTGCCCTGGCCGGTGGCTTCTACCTCCAACTTGTAGCGCTGGGCATCGGCGACGCGGCGCACAGCCTCAGCCTCACCTTCGGCCTCCAGAATGCGGGCGGCACGCGTGCCCTCGGCGTCAAGAATCTGGGCGCGCTTGTCGCGTTCGGCCTTCATTTGCCGGTGCATGGCAGCCGTGACGTCGGCTGGCGGGTCGATGCGCTTGATCTCGACGCGCACAACACGCACTCCCCACTTATCGGTCGCGTCGTCGAGCACCGACCGCAGCTTGGCGTTGATCATCTCGCGTGAGGTGAGTGCCTCGTCCAACTCCGTCTCGCCGACGACATTGCGCAGGTTCGTCTGTGCCAACTTGGTGGCCGCGTTGTAGAAGTCGGCTACGTTGTAGGTCAGCTTGACCGGGTCGGTCGCTTCGTAGTAGACGATGGCGTCGACGGTCACCACGACGTTGTCCTTGGTGATGACTTCCTGCGGCTGCACGTCCACAACTTGTTCGCGCATGTCGACCTTGCGCATGATATCCATGAATGGGATGATCAGATGCAGTCCCGGTTGTGCCGTGCGCCGGTAGCGGCCGAGGCGCTCGACGACACCCTTTTCATAGGGCGACACAATGCGCACGCCGAGCGCGGCCAGCAATAGTAGCAGGATGAGCAACAGCCCCATCACAAGTAGGGCGAAAACGATTTCGATTCCCATAGCGCCTCCTTGGCTGCTGAGTGGCGATGCCAGATCGATCCTCGTCTACTCTATTGATCTTCTTTGGCCAGGTATGTTTCATCGGTGGGTACGACGACAAGACGCGTCCCCTCTATCCGCTGAATCTTGACGATCGTGCCCTTGGCAATGGCACGCCCATCGGCCGAGACGGCGCGCCACTCCTCGGCATCGACGCGTACCATGCCTGCTCCGATTGCCGGGTTGATTTCGGCCAGGACGATGGCTTCCTTGTCGAGCACCCGGTCACTGCCGACCGCATTCGGGCTGCTCTCGTTGAGGCTGCGTGCCAGTGGCCGGATCAACAACAGGGCACCTCCCGACACTACCAGAAAGACAAGTCCCTGCCAGAGCGGGTCGAAGCCGAGCAAAGCCATCACCGCGGCAGCCGCTGCGCCGATGCCAAAGCAGATAAGGAAGAAACCGGCGGTGAATAACTCAGCGATCATGAAGATCAGCGCCAGCACCGCCCACCCCCACATCCACAGATGATTCATGATCTTCTCCTGACTGGCCTTATGTGGAAGATCGACCTTCATTCTCTTCCATTATAGCCGGCTTCGGCAGGACTGGCTGACCTATTTCTGACATTCTCTCGACTTTGCGCTGCTCTCGCCGACGGCGTCAGGATAGCGAACCCACCCTGCAGAACTCAACGGCACAAATCTTGCTTCCTGGTCTCTCCAGGTTATCAGCTTTCCCTTTGTGCTGGGGAGGCGTGCATGTGCCTTGGTGGGCGAGCGCGCCGCCACTCACGATGCCAAAGGACAATGCCGGCAGCTTGTGTTCGATGGCAAAGCGGGTGGCAAGCGCATCGACCGAGAGGGGCGCCAACGCCCATCGGGCCTAAAGCCAGCCCTGGTCCCTCAGAAAGCTGGTCAGTCCGGGGATTGCAAAGCGCCGGCCCTTGTAGGCCTGGTAACCATAGTAGAGCATCAACGCAATTCCACCCAGGAAGTAGAGGGGCGAAATGCACAGAAACGCAAAGATGCCGATGAGCACACCCAGGATCGGGACGATCTGGATGATGCCGATCGCGATGCTGGCCAGGATGAAGATACCCCAGAACACGACCACGAGGGCCAGGCTCTGTACGGCATGGTAGCGCTGGAAGGGGCGCTTCTTGCTGCTCTCGCTGAGCAGCACGATGATAGGCATAATCACCGGCAGTACGAGTTGGGTGACGTAGCTGAGCATGGCAATGAGGCGGTCGTCGCTGTCAGCCAGCGGATCGACCTGGCTGTTCTGCGTCAGTTCGCCGCGGCGCAGAGAGTCGGCGGCCTGCCCAGCTTGCGTGTAGGCCGAACTGGCCATGCGCTCCACCGGCGTCTGCTCGATTGGCTGCGCGCTGCTTTCTGGTGTCTGCTCCGGGTTGATTGGTTCGTTGCTCATTTTGCTTCGCTCCCTCCCGAACAAATCCGGGATCATGAGTATCTATTCTTGTGGAAGGCCACTGCTTCGGATCGACTCTGCGACCGTGTCCTGCAGTGCTTCGGTGAAACGTTCTTCGTCGAGAAAGCTGCCCAAGCGGCTTGGTTCACTTCACCCAACAGTACGCAAGCCAGGTACAAAAGTTTCGCGCACAGCAAAGTCCGCAGCTGATCACTGTGCTTTGATTGCTTCGGTCGCTCCAGGGAATGCCTCTGTGATAGAATCAAGGTGTGGCGATAGACTCAGGCAAGACACGAATCGTTTTCATGGGTACACCAGACTTTGCGGCGGCCACTCTGCGCGCATTGCTGGCGGCTGCCGCTGAACGGCAATGGCAGGTAGTGGCTGTCGTCACGCAGCCGGACCGCCCGGCGGGGCGCGGCAGGCAGATGGTCGAGAGCGCCGTCAAGCAGGCTGCCGTGGCTGCGGAGATTTCAGTCCTACAGCCGGCCAGTCTGCGCAAGGACCCGGACGCAGTGGCGGCTTTGCGTCTGCTGGCGCCCGACGTCATGGTGGTGGCTGCCTACGGGTTGCTGCTGCCGCGTGCGGTGCTGGAAATTCCTACCTTTGGCTGTATCAATGTGCATGCCAGCCTGTTGCCTGCCTACCGCGGCGCCTCACCCATTGCCGCCGCAATCCTCGACGGTTGCGCTGAGACCGGCGTCACTATCATGCTCATGGATGAGGGAATGGACACCGGCCCTGCGCTGCGCCAGGCAACGCAGCCCATTCTGCCCGACGATACGGCCGCTACGCTGGGCGGGCGTCTGGCTGTGCAGGGCGGCGATCTGCTGGTGGAGACACTGGCTGATTGGCTTGCCGGCGCTGTTGCGCCCATCGATCAGAGCTTGTTGCCGGGCAATGTCTCTACCTGTCGCCTGATCCAAAAGGAGGACGGCTGTATCGACTGGTCCCTCCCCGCGGCGGCGATTGAGCGCATGACTCGCGCCTACGCGCCCTGGCCGGCTGCCTACACGACCTGGAGGGGAGAGCCATTCAAGATTCTGGCAGCGACGGTTGTCGAAGGCTCGGCGCCGCCCGGCCTTGTCGAGCGTAGCGCTGGCGGATTGACCATTGGTACAGGGGCCGGTCTGCTCCTGGTACGCACGGTTCAGCCGGCTGGCAAGCGCGCTATGGATGCGCTGAGCTTTCTGAACGGCGCGGCGGGTTTTGCCGGAACGCTTCTGCCCGATTGAACACATGATGTAGTGGGGCGGTTGACCCTGCCAAACAGGCAGGATGTGCCCTGGCCTGACCGTGAAATAGACCCTGCGTCGCTGCGCGATTTGATTGCCACCCTGGGCCGTGCTATACTACCTATGTTCCGGGGCGTAGCGCAGATTGGTAGCGCACTTGAATGGGGTTCAAGAGGTCGGAGGTTCAAATCCTCTCGCCCCGACCAGAGATGAAAGAAAGCTCCCACAGCTTCGTCTGCGGGAGCTTTTTGTACCGGCAGAGCACATCTCGCAGAAGAGGGGCCTGCCATGCGAGTGTCGATCGACCGTCGAACAGTGCCAGTTCGCAACCGACTATGGACAGTCAGGTCTACAATCTCCCTGGGCTCTCGCCCGCCGATCTCGAATTTTTGCGCAAGATAGAGGCCGGCCTGCCGATCACTGCGGACGTCAGCCGGGCCGATGCCCTGCTCTGTACGCTTTTATCCAAGGATAAGGCGCTCGTTGCCTTCCATGCCATTCCAAATTCCATTTCGTCGCTCTACCGCAGCGATACCATCGGCCGCGTCCTCAACGCTGAGGACCAGCCGCTGCTTTTCCAGGCGTTGAACAGCGGCAGCGGTGGCCGTCGCCAGCGCGAGGTCCTCAGCAATGGCGCTCCCGTCATCCAGGATGTTTTTCCCGTCCACAACCAGGATGGCAAGGTCATCGGTGCAGTGCTCATCGAGACGAATATGATCGCGCACGAACGGCAGCGCCGGCGCAATCGGCACTTTCGCCAGGCCGTCGTCTGGATGCAGGAGATGTGTGCCCGTGGCGAGTTGGCGAGCGCAGCGTCGATCAGCGGCTTCTCGCTCTACGATGGCGTCTACATGGTCGACCACAATCGCACGGTTGTCTATCTGAGCGGCATTGCGGCAAATCTCTTCCGCAGCATCGGGATCACGCCGGAGGTTCGCGACCAGCCGCTCGAGTCGCTCGAAAAGACCGATGCCGATCTGGTGGATCTGGTGATGAAGACGCGCAGCTGTCACTCCAGCCGCATGGAAACCGAGGATGGTCGCATCTGGGTACGCACCGGCATTCCGCTGCGCGTGCCAGCCGGTGGGTGGCGCAACTACTGGCTGGCACTGCCGTGGACGCCCTTTGTCAGCACCGCAGGCGAGCACGAGATCGACGCAGTGCTGGTGCTGCTGCACAACGCCACGGAGGCAGTGCAGAAGGAGCGGGAACTCAACGTCAAGTCCGCCATCATTCAGGAGGTACATCACCGCGTCAAGAACAACCTGCAGAATATCGCCGCTATCCTGCGCATCCAGGCCCGTCGCGTGGAGAGCGACGAGGCGCGTCAGCACCTGACCGAAGCTGTCAACCGCGTGCTCAGCATGTCGGTCATCCACGAGTTTCTGAGCCAGGACGAGCACCGGCCGATCAATGTCAAGGATGTGTGCCAGCGCATCGCCAGCCAGGTAGCGCAGGTCTCGGCCAACCCGGAGCAGGAAATCTCCATTCAGGTACAGGGGTCGTCGATCCGGCTGCCGGCCAGTCAGGCGACGCCGTTGGCGATGGTTGTCAATGAACTGATGCTCAACGCTGTAGAACACGGGTTGAAGGATCGGCCGCGCGGCACCATTCGTATTTTGTTGGAGGAAGTCGATGACACCGTGACGCTCCAGGTCGAAGATGACGGCCAGGGCCTGCCGGCTAATTTTGACGTCGAGCGCCATCCGAGCAGCTTGGGCTTGCAGATTGTACATACGCTGGTGACGGACGATCTCAAGGGCCGGCTGTCGATGGAGTCCATCCTCGATTCAGCGGCCGCTGAGCCGCTGATCTGCGGGACACGTGTCGTGGTGACGTTACCGCGTCGCAGCGTGCGCCTGTTGTGAGACACTGGGCACAAACTTGTTCCTGCCGTCAGGCAAAACAAGTTTGGACAGATTGCCGCATGTGCGGTAAAACTGAATGCCGATCACAAGGTTGGCAGAGCGGCGCAAGCGATTCACCGATACCTGCTGCCGGGGGGAGCGACAGCGTCAGATTGCCGTATTTGCGGCGCAAACAACGGCCCGGTGAGGGGACCAAAGGAGCTGCCAAACGTGGAGCGTACCCGAGTAATCATTGCAGACGACGAGTCCTTGATCCGGATGGATTTGCGCGAGATGTTGACCAACCTTGGCTATCTGGTCGTCGGTGAGGTGGGCGACGGCCGGAGTGCGGTCAATCTGGCACGCGAACTGCGCCCGGATATCGTTATTATGGATATCAAGATGCCCGACATGGATGGCATTGAGGCGGCCAAGGTGCTCACCGAGGAACGCATTGCACCCGCGCTCCTGCTCAGTGCCTACAGTCAGCAGGATCTGGTCCAGCGCGCGCGACAGGCCGGCGTGGCAGGCTACCTGGTCAAGCCCTTCCGTGAGAGTGATCTGACGCCTGCTATCGAGGTGGCGTTGGCGCGCTTCAGCGAGTTCCGCACCATGGAGCGAGAGGTCAACAGCTTGCAGGACGCGCTGGACACGCGTAAGGCGGTCGACCGTGCCAAGGGCATCCTCATGGACACGCAGGGACTCAGCGAGACCGAGGCCTTCCGCAAGATCCAGAAGATGAGCATGAACAATCGCAAACCCATGCGCGCCGTGGCAGAAGCGATCATTCTCGCCCATCAGGTCAGCGAGCAATAGCAGATTTCCCAGGGCCGTTGGATGCAGTGTCAGCCCTGGAGCGTAAACAGGTGTTCCTTTGAAACTTTCAATTGTGATGCCCGTGTATAATGAGCGGGCAACACTGGAGGAGATTGTTCGTCTTGTCCGTACCGTCGATCTGACGGTCAATCCAGTTGGCGACAATCCTCTCCTGCGC
>CAIRNL010000678.1 GCA_903879975.1 uncultured Chloroflexota bacterium
CGACCACGAAGGGGACAGCCGGCAGGCGCTCTTCGAGCGGCGGGAGCGTGCCGGCGGCGACTGCCTCGGCCAGGATGGGGGCTTCCTTGGCGACCTCACCGGCAGCTGCTTCGGCGGCAGGTGCCTCTTCGGCAGGTGCTTCGGCGGCAGGTGCCTCTTCGGCAGGTGCCTCGGCGGCGGGTGCCTCGGCGGCGGGTGCCTCGGCGGCAGGTGCCTCGGCGGCAGGTGCTTCAGCGGCAGGTGCGCCGCCGCCGCAGGCAGCCAGCAGCAGCATCACGACGATGAGCAGACTGACAAACTTGAACTTTCCCATTGAATTCTTCTCCTTGTTGAAGAATATGAAAAAAATATGGAACACAGAAAGGAGGGCTTGTCTGCAAGGTGGAGGCGATCCACCCCAAGCCATTCCAGCCTGTACTGCCAACAGGGCTGGCGCTTGATCGTCGGCAACCACTCGACGCAAGCGTTTGCATCACGAACGTTCAAAAAAATAACCGACAAAAAATAAATTTGCTAGCGAAAGCAACTACAAAGCGTTACATTTGGGATTTGATTCAAAATGTAACACAGATTCCCATAGTTGTCAACTTCCTCTGTGCCAGGGGGTGCGGTTCAACGTTTTGCACAAAGCGTGCGACGTGCGGGGCAACATCCCAGCAGCCATGCGCCTTGCACGCATCCGCACCGCTTCTGTCCAGAGGGCGCAGACGGCCAGCCATGGACGCTTCTTTTTTCTTCCCAACTGTCGCATGGGAGAGGTGCTTAGCGCAGAGTTGCTGCTTCGGCGCCAAGCCGGTCAAAGAGGGCCGGATCGATGGACAGGTCGAGCACATGGCGGATGACTTGCGCCCAGCCGTGCAGAAAATAGAGCCAGCCGTCTTCGACGCGCAGGTCCCGGACAGCCTGCTGACGCTGCGCCTGGCGCAGGAAATCGAGCTCGCCGCGGTAGTTCAGGTCCCAGGCAATCCCGTGCTCTGGGAAAACCCCATTGTCCGTGAGAGGCGATCCAGGTCGATCCTTGCCCATGCCCGTGGCGTTGATGACAATGCTGTTCGGCGGCAGCAGTGCCATCTGGGCGTCGTTGCTGCGCGCATCCTCGTTCAGAATGTAGTCGAACTCGATCGCATTGCCGAAGGGCGCAACGATGGCGCGCAGACTTGCCAGGCGAGCGGCTGAGCGGTTGACGACGACGAAGCGTGCGGGCCGATCCGCAGGATCTGGCTTGCTCAGCAGGTGCAACGCAATGGCCGCCGCTGCGCCGCCCGCACCCAGGCACAGGAGATGTGCGCCGGTCGCACGAAAGTAACCTGGCCCGGTGATCGCATCCAGACTGATACCGCCGGCGCTGGGGTCGGTGGCGTGGCCCAGCAGGCGCTCCCCGCGCCTGGCGATGCTCGACACTTCTTGGAGGGCCGTGGCGGCTGGGCTCAGCCCGTCGAAGAGATCGGCTGCAGCATGGAGCAGGTCTACCTTGTGCGTTGTGACGAGCCCGCCCAACGCCAGCGGCTCACGGCGCACAAACTCGACGAAGGCGCGGTAATTGGCCGGCTCATCGTGCAGCGGGAAGTCTACGCCCTGCAGCACGACCTCCGGCCGCCCCAGCACGGCCATCCAGCGCGGGAAGACACGCTGCGACGACGAACTGCCTGTTGTCACGCCGACGAAGTAAAAGGTCGGCACGGACGGGGATGTCAGAACCGGCATCAGCCATAGACCCGTTTCACGCGGCGCCGATAGTCGTCGTAGGCGGCGTCGAACTGAGCCTGTGAAGCCTGGCTGCCGATGAAGTAGGCGCTGGTCAACACGATGGGCGGCTCTCCCAGCACAGTCAATTTTTCGGCGATGAGGCACTTCAGCGCATTGGTCAGGGCGGCGGCGCCGATTGTCGAGCCAGGCCCCACCGGGTCGTTCAGCCCCTCGACATGCACCATCGCATCACCGGCAGGCGTGCAGTTATCGAGCACCACGTCGGCGATGTCGACCAGGCGCTGGCCGGAAGAGTGCTTGGGGGAACTGGCCGTACAGTGCTCGACGGAGACGACCGC
>CAIRNL010000679.1 GCA_903879975.1 uncultured Chloroflexota bacterium
CCCGATTCCAATCACGGGTCTGCACAACCAGAGGCAGCAGACAAGTTGCACAGCAGTCGCAAGCGCAGCCAAGTTGCGTTGGTACTCGCCGGCGGTGGCATTACGGGTGCGGTCTATGAGGTCGGCGCGCTGCGTGCGATCAACGATGTTCTCGATGACCTCACGGTCAATGATTTCGACATTTATGTCGGCACGAGCGCCGGAGCGCTGATTACCTCGCTCATTGCCAACGGCTTTGCTCCTGAAGAAATCATTCAGCTCATCGACAATCGTCATCCGGAAATCGGCGGTGTCGGCGTAGGGGACGTTTTCCACGCCGACATCCAGGATTACTTGCGCGGCTTGCTGGGTCTACCGCGCGCCCTGTGGCAAATGGGCGTCTCCTCCGTGACCCATCCGCTGAATTTGGCAGTTTCGGATCTGCTCTGGGAACTTGCCGACTTGCTGCCATCGGGTCTCTACGACGGCAATTCGCTGGAACGCTATGTGCGCAAACTCCTCGAAATGCCGGGACGCTGCAACCGTTTTGACTTCCTCGAAAAAAAACTCTACATCGTAGCGACGGAGCTGGACAGCGGCAATCGCGCCGTTTTTGGCCAAGGCGGCAAGGGCATTGTTCCGATTAGCCGCGCGGTTGCCGCCAGCAGTGCCATTCCCATCCTGTATCGTCCCGTGCAGATCTTCGGCAAAGATTATGTCGACGGTGGGCTGCACGGCACAGCGAGCCTCGACCTGGCAATCGAAGCTGGCGCCAAGCTGGTGATTTGCATCAACCCCATGGTGCCGCTCAACGCAGCGCGTGCCTTCCCGAAGCAGCACTACATGCGCGAGCACGGCATCCAGGCAATCGTCAATCAGACTGTGCGCACGCTGCTTCATTCGAGCCTGCGCTATCACATCAAGAATCTCAAGGTCAAGTATCCGGATGTCGATATCATTTTGATCCAGCCGGAATGGAACGACGAGCGTATGTTTTCCAACAATCCGATGTATTTCAGCTCGCGCCTGGAATTGGCGGAGCATGGGTTTGAGACCGTCACCAAAGGGCTGCTCGAGAACATTGGCTTCTATCAACAGACATTGCAGCGTCATGGCATCGAACTTCACACAGACCTGATCGCTCGCGAATTGAATGCAGTCCACCAGACAGACGGCGACATCCAGATTCTCAACGAACTCATCGCCCATCCGGAGCAACTCCGTGCAGAGTTATCACGCCGAGCAGGTGACACGGCTGGCGAGCCATCCCTCCAGGTTTTGCTCAGCCGGCTCGAGCACAACCTGGAGCGGCTGGACAGCCTGATCGGCTGCTAGGCCAGCGTCACACTCGTACTCCTCAAGCCGGCTGGAGAGCCTTTCCCGCACGCATTCATGTTCACTAGACAACCACGGCACGTTCGCAGTTTCCTCTGGCTCCTTAGCGGGAGCGCACTGATTCTGCTCATTCTGGTCATCCTCACTGCGGGAGGCGAGCCGGAGTGGGTGCCGTCGGCGGATTTCGCAGAGGACGCGCTCATTCCCGTCAACGACCCATCGCCGCCCCACTTCACCCCGGATACCCTGACGTTACGGGAGGATGGCGCCATTTCCTCCGTTGCCATGGCCACGCCCTACAGCACACGCTGGCGTGCTGGCATCGGTGTGCCGGATCTGGATCAGGCCTACTTCGACTGGCCTGGCGACCGGCCGGGCTGGTACCTGAACTGGAGCACGAACGTGCGCAGCGAACCGATCTTCCTCGGGCTGGGCCGCCGCAGCATGATGGGCATACCTCCCAACCGTTTCGGCATGGAATTCACGCCGATGGTGCGCATGAAGAACGGGCGCCTCTTTCCTGACACGCAGGCGCTGCGCGATCTGGC
>CAIRNL010000680.1 GCA_903879975.1 uncultured Chloroflexota bacterium
CGCAGCGCTTCTTTCTGGTCGCCGTCCACTGGCTTGAACTTGATTTGGACAGCGGTGCCGTCGTTGACCGTAAAGACAGTCGTATCGGCATAACCGGCATCTACGAAGACCTGACGCACATCTGCAGGCTGTACAGCCTGATCAAAAGCGACTTCCCAGACTGAACCGCCCGTGTAGTCGATGCTCAGCGGCAGAACCTGGCCGCGGGTGACGCCCGACCAGATCATATAGATAAAGGCTGGAACCATCAGGACAACAGAAATAACGAACCAAATGCTTCGCTTTTCAACGATGTGATACATCGCACACTTTCCCTGTTTTAATAGCCGACGATTGCCTGGGCGGCTTTATTACGTTGTGACCGGTTGCCGAGCAAGACACGCATGAAGGTGCGCGTCACAATAAACGCCGTGAACATGGACAGGATGACACCAAGGCCCAGGGTCAGCGCATAGCCTTTGACGATGCTGGCGCCGTATTGGTTGCCGAAGACGTAGAGCACGGCACACGAGATGAGGGTGGTCAGGTTGCTGTCAAAAATGGCGGGCCAGGCACGGCTGAAGCCTGCCTCTACCGCCAGCCGCGGCGAGCGGCCAGCACGCAACTCTTCTTTCAGGCGCTCAAAGATCAGAATATTGGCGTCCACAGCCATACCGACAGAGAGGAGGAACCCGGTGATCCCAGCGAGGGTCAACGTCACCGGCACGATCTTGTAGATAGCCAGGTTGAACAGGACATAGATGAGCAACGCCACATCAGCCAGGAGGCCGGGCACGCGGTACATGAAGACCATGAAGAGGAAGACGGCACCCATACCCACCAGGCCAGCGACGACACTGCGGCGCACCGAGTCCTCACCGAGCGTTGCGCTGATGGAGCGCACGTCCACCACCTTCAGCGGCACCGGCAACGCGCCGTAGCGCATCTGGATCGCCAGCGAATTGGCTTCCTGCTCGTTGAACTGGCCACTGATGACGCCCTGGTCGCGAATCGCAGCGTTGATGACCGGCGCCGAGAGGACGACGCCGTCGAGCACAATAGCCATGGGCTGGCCAATGTGCGTGCTCGTGTAGTCGAAGAACTGATCTGCACCATCACCGGTCAATTCGAACCCGATTTCCCACTGGCCAAACTGATCCTGGCGCGAGAGCGCCGTGCCGAGCACATCGCCGGTCATGGCAGTCGTGAACAGCTGCTCGCCGTAGGGGGTCAATGCCGGATCGGCTGTGCCGGCTTCGGCATTCGCCAGATAGTCCTGCACGGCTGTAGGCTTGTTGGTCGTGTTGATCATCATGCCCTGCTGGAGGGTCGCGCCTTGCGGGTCGACAAACTCGAGCTGGCCGGTCGAACGAATCGTCTCAATGGCTTGGTCGGGATTGCTGACGCCGGGCAATTCAGCCGTGATGCGATTTTCACCCTGGCTCTGCACGACAGCCTCCGAGACACCCAGGCCGTTGACGCGGCGCTCGACGATATTCTTGGCGGTATCCATGGCGCCCGATTGGAGTTCACGGCCCTCGGGCAGGTCAGACTCCAGCATGACCTGGGTGCCACCCTGAAGGTCGAGGCCAAGCTTGAGATCGAGCGGTGTCGGCTCAGCCGACAAGCTTGAACGAACCAGCCAGTCAGGGTGTGGCAACGGCAACACGACATAGAGTGCCAACAGAGACAAAATAGCGACAGCGATCAATGATAGGGTGGTATTACGCATCCGATGACTCCCACACAGCTTTTCGACAACAGGACGCGGCAGTTGAGGAGAAAGAGTCCTGTTATGGCTTGATTGCAGTTTTGCCATTATACGCGTGATCGGAAGCGTGCAGCAAATTCGCACCGTACTACCTAGCCATCGAAAAGTCCCTGGTAGAGCCGGAGCAGGCATTTCATCGCACAAGAATTGGGACACTTCGCTCTTCCTTTGTGCGGCGCGATCCAGTAGAATAGGTTGAAGCCTGGGCAGCGTAGCTCAGGTAAACAGTATTGCTACACTCACAAAGAGGTGTTGTATGGCAAAACGCAGTCCTACGCAGGATGTGGAGACGCTTGCGCCAGGCGTTGCCTTCTCGAATGGTGGCACAGCCATCGACCGCGGAAAGACCGTCCCTGCCCCGACCGACCACAGCCACCCTGCAAAGCCTGAATGTCTGGACGAAGAAAACCCAACGGGTGAAACACCCTACGATCCGCCACCCGCTGCGCGCCGTGTGAGCGCCTATGCCGTGGCATTGGGACAATTGCAGCGCGTCTTCGATTTCATGGACCTGAGCGCTGACATGCGCGCCTATCTGCGCACATGCCAGCGCGAGTTGATCGTCCACTTCCCGGTGCAGATGGACGACGGCGCGATCCGCATGTTCACGGGCTTTCGCGTTCACCACAACATGACCAAAGGGCCGACCAAGGGCGGCATTCGTTACCATCCTGATGTATCGCTGGACGAGTGTCGCGCCCTGGCCATGTGGATGACATGGAAGTGTGCGCTCATGAACCTGCCCTACGGGGGCGCCAAGGGAGGCGTGATCGTTGAGCCGTCCGCATTGAGTAAGCGCGAGCTCGAGAAGATGACGCGGCGCTATGCTACGGAGATCAGCCCCTTCATCGGACCCGAGCGAGATATCCCTGCGCCTGATGTAGGCACGAACGCGCAGGTCATGGCGTGGATCATGGACACCTACTCGATGCACCGCGGCCACTCCATCCCGGCGGTGATCACGGGCAAGCCCGTCGCCATCGGCGGCACGTTAGGCCGCGAGTCAGCGACGGGGCTCGGCGTCACCTACATCACGCGCGCGATCATGAAGCAGCGCTTTGGCCGCAGCCTGGACGACGCCACAGTAGCCATTCAGGGCTTTGGAAACGTCGGCGGCTGGACTGCGCGCACAATGCACGAGCGCGGTGCGCGCATTGTGGCTGTGAGCGACAAATTCGGCGGTATCTACAACGCCAAGGGGTTAGATTTGCGCCAGCTTCAGCGCCACATCCAGGAGACCGGCACCTTGCTCGGCTACAATGGCTCCGACACCCTTTCCAACAGTGAATTACTCGAACTGGATGTCGACGTGCTGGTGCCGGCTGCGCTCGAAGGGCAGATCACAGAGCACAATGCGCACAAGATTTGCGCCACGCTGGTGGCTGAAGGCGCCAACGGACCGACGACGCCGGAGGCCGACGAGATTCTGGCCGACAAGGGCATCCTCGTCATCCCCGACGTGATCTGCAACGCCGGCGGCGTTGTGGTCAGCTATTTCGAGTGGGTGCAGGGCCTACAGTCGTTCTTCTGGGATGAAGGTGAGGTGCGCCGGCAGATGGAACGCACATTGCTCGACAACCTGGATGCCGTCATCGGCACAACGACACGGCGCAGGTGCGACTTGCGCACAGCTGCGTACGTCATCTCCATCGAGCGCATCGAGGAGGCCATGCGCCTGCGCGGCTTCTACCCATAATTGGGCAATCAGCCAGTCGGTTGGCCTGGTGCGCGCACCAAAAGGCCCCAACGTATCCCCTTCGCACCGGGCCAACCACCCTCACAGCACAGTTGCCCTTCGGAACGTCCCCTTCAGCGTTCCCGAGACTCGCCCCTCGTCCCCTGCACCTGCTATAATGGGATTCTATGAGCCAAGACCTGCGCCGCAAGCTCATCCTCTCCCTGGTGGGTGCACTGATTCTCTATATCATCTTAGCCCTGTGGAGCGACTGGCAGGCGGTGCAGCGCGCGCTGCACTCCTTTCCATGGCAACAGCTGCCCCTGATCATCGGGCTAGCGCTCATCAACTATGTGGTGCGCATCTTCCGCTGGCATTGGTGGCTGAGCCTGATCGGCGTGCGAATCTCGCGCTGGGACAGCACACGCATTTTTGGCGTAGGCAGCCTCATGGTCATGACGCCCGGCAAGGTGGGCGAGTTGCTCAAGGCCTATATGGTGAAGAATGTCACGGGCACGCCGATGAGCGTCACTGCCCCCATCATCGTAACCGAGCGCATCATCGACGGCATTGCGATGTTGATCCTGGCCAGCATCGGGCTTATCGCCTTCCCCGAGCCGCGCGCTCAACTCGTGGCGGTTGCACTGCTGGCTGCATTTGCCGCCGGCATCATCGTCATCCAAATTCGTCCGCTGGCATTGCGCGCGCTGGCACTCGCGCATCACATTCCTTTCGTACGCAAGTTCTCAGATCAGCTCTATGCCATCTATGAAAGCAGCTATTCGCTCTTTCGACCGGTTCCCCTGCTGTGGGCGCTGGCGCTGGGCATTTTGGCGTGGGGCACATCAGGAATGGCTTTTGGCATCGTGCTCGTCGGCTTCGGCGTACCGATGCAGTGGGAGAGCCTTTTCATGGCGGTCTTCATCTTCAACATCAGCACGGTGATTGGTGCGGTCGTGGCTCTGCCGGGTGGGTTGGGCGGCTTTGAAGGCAGTGCGGTATTCTGGGTGGTACGCCTCTTCGGCATGAGCACGGCGGCGGCCACTGCATCGGCGCTGGTGATCCGCTTCTGCACGCTGTGGATCAACGTAGCCATCGGCTTCGTGAGTTTTCTGCTGTGGCACGACTTATTGGCTGGTGCGGAAAGTGTCGACCGCAAGCACGCGCTGACGATGGAGAGCACCTCTCCCCCACCTTCTCCGTAGGCGCTGGCCCTCAGCCACTTTGTGCAGACAAGTCACCGAGGGGGCGGAGGGCAAAAAAGAGGTCCGCTCGGCTGGGAGCCTACGGACCTCTCGCGTGCCGGTAAAGGAGGAGAACCGGCATCGGAACAACAGCGCATCTATAGTATCTCGTTGTTTCCTGAGAATTCTGTGAGTGCGATCTAAACGTTTCATGAGAGAAAGCATGCAAACCCACCCAGCCGTGCGCGAAATCATCGACCTGCACGACTTCTTCCAGGCGTGGCTGACCGCCAGCCTACCTGACGAAGAGGCGGTCTTTGCGCGTTTTACCAGGGTAACTGCCCCTGATTTTACGCTCATCTCCCCAGACGGTCAGCCATTGGACAGTGCAGCGGTGGC
>CAIRNL010000681.1 GCA_903879975.1 uncultured Chloroflexota bacterium
AGTTGCTTGAATCGCTCAATGATGCATTTTAGGCTAGGGGCGACAACACTGCAATCAATTTGGGGAGCAGCGGGTAAGGCCATCTTCTGCCTTGCGGTTGTCTGCCTTAATCCGCCACAGTGTTTTCGCTTCTATCGTAAAATGGAACCACTGAACAAGCTAATTGACATGGACACATAAGTTATGATACGCTCTTATACGTAGTTTGTCAACTGTCAACAGTTGACGATTGCTGCAGGTCTGGCTCCTGGGCGCATGATCGGCCAATCCTAAGCGATGTTTTGCCCGCGGTAAGGTTGAACCGCTTTCTTTAGTCAGTAACAACCGCGTCGTCGGAGCGATGTTGTTTCGCAGCTTCGTGAAGCAGCAGCAAAATGAAGCCAGACCTTGTCTCTCCTGTCACAATGCCCGCCAATGCCTGGCTCATCGTGCACGGCATCGGGACAAAATGTCGCCTTGCTCTCGAACGATGTAGATAGCTTGTTGCACGGCCTCACCGCTGTCGCAACAAAGAATGCTACATGTTAATTTCAATCGGTGGTTCTATTCAGTCAAGGAGAAAAGACGAATGAGGCGGATTGCAAGCTGGATACTGGCTATGTTGATGATTTGTATGGTGGTGGCAGGGTGTACTCAGCCTGTGCCAGCTGCGCCGGCAGCAGACGTAGCTGCAGACGCAGCTTCTTCCGGTGGTGGCGGCATTTTGACGGTGGCGCGTTCGGCAGATGTCAATCTATGGGACCCCAAGTACACGAACGATAACAATTCGTTGTGGGCGCAGACTCAGATTTTTGCCACGCTGATGCAGAATTCGCCAGATGGCAAAGAATTGCGCCCGTGGCTGGCCGAGTCCCTTGAATTCAACGAAGATGCCACTGAGGTGGTCTTCAAGCTGCACGACGATGCCAAGTTCTGCGACGGTAGCCCGATCACGGCTGAAGATGTCAAATGGTCACTGGACCGTGGGAAGGAACCTGATTCCGCAGTTTCCTGGCAGTTCTTCTCCAATCCAGAGATCGAGATCGTCGACGATTTGACGGTCAAGTTTACCCTGGATCGGCCAAACGTTGCCTTCCCGAACTATCTGACCCTGTGGGGTATGTCGATTCTCTCCAAAAAGTATGCTGAGGAGGTGGGTACCGAGGCTTTGTCCGAGAAGCCGTTGGGATCTGGCCCCTACTGCCTGGATCAGTGGGACAAAGGCCAACTGATTGTGCTCAAGCCCAACCCCGGCTACTGGGGCGACGACGCTTCGACGGTGGATGAAGTCCATCTGCGTGTCGTCCAGGATGACAACGCGCGCGTGCTCCAGGTGCAGACCGGTGAGGTCGATATTGCGTTGGACATCCCTTACGCCCAAGTGGAAGCCCTAAAAGGAGCGCCGGGTGTCGAAGTGGGGATCGACACGCTCTACGGCACCGCTGCCCTTCCGCTCAATCAGCGCACCGTGCCCCAGTTTGCTGACAAGACGGTTCGCCAGGCGATGGCCTACGCAATTGACCGCCAGGCACTCGTCGACGCCGTTCTGTTGGGTCAGGGTGAGGTGGCCAAATCACCTTTCTACGGCCCTGCCATCCTCTACTGGACAGGAGACTTCGAGATTCCATACGATCTGGAGAAGGCTAAGCAGCTGATGGCCGAGTCGAGTGCTCCAGACGGCTTCGCCACTGAGCTGATTATCCCTTCGGGCGATACATTGGCGTCGCAGACGGCCGTGATTCTCAAAGATCAGCTAGCACAGATCAATATCGACGTCACCATCACCCCGGTGGAGTCTGGTACGTGGTGGGAGATGTGGTCGGGCGGTACTTACCAGATGCTCTACAAACTGGGCACCAATGATGTAATTGACCCGGCAGAAAACTTGCCGTTTGACTTCTGGTCGATCGAGGAGGGCGGATCGGATGCGGCTTTCACCGGTTTCTACAATGGCCGCATTGTGGAGTTGAGCAAGATGGCGGAACGCGAGTTCGACTCGGCCAAGCGCGCTGAACTCTACCGTGAACTCCAACAGATTGCGATGGATGAGGTGCCGCAGTTATGGCTCTTCCACCCTTCCAACCGCTGGGCAACGCGTGACAACGTCGAAGGGTTCTCGGTCTTCCCCACCGGCCTGCATCGCTTCTGGCTGGCATCGAAGACTCAGTAACAGAGGTTTGTCGGGGGTATGGGCGGCGCGTTCTCTCCGCTCATACCCCTCAATGAGAGGCCAAGTATGCCTCGGCTGGCGGCGAACTCCGTTCACGGCGTTCTAGCTTGTGGAGAATTGTTCTGTGGACATCCTACCGTTTCTGCGTAAGCGCCTCCTCCACATGATTCCGGTGCTTTTCGGGATCGTGTTGGTGGTGTTTCTGATGGTGCGTTTGATTCCGGGCGACCCGGCGCGCATCATGTTGGGAACACACGCAACGCCAGAAAGCGTGGCCGAGTTGCGCGCCGAGTTGGGACTGGATGCACCCATCTGGCAGCAGTTCTTTGCCTTTATGGCCAATGTGCTGCAAGGCGACCTGGGGATATCTCTTGTCTATCGCCGGTCGGTACTCGATGTGATCTTTGAGCGCCTGCCGCCGACCCTGTTTCTGATTGCCTATGCCGCAACGCTCTCTGCCCTGGTAACCATTCCTCTAGCGCTTTGGGCTGCGCTCCGCCAGAACCGTCTGCCGGACCAGGCAATACGCGTGGGATCCACGATGACGTTGGCTATGCCCAGTTTCTGGCTGGGACTCAATCTGCTCATTCTATTTGCCGTTCGGATACCCTTGTTTCCAGTGGCCGGCTATGGAGACAACTTTCCAGACCGCCTATGGCATCTTTTCCTGCCGTCGCTGACCATCACGCTGGCATTGGCTCCCATGCTGATCCGCAGCCTGCGGAGCGGACTGATCGATGTGCTGAGAGCACCCTATGTGGAGTTCGCTCGCGCCAAAGGGGTCGGCGAACAGCGTGTGCTGACACAGCATGTGCTGCGCAACGCGTTGATCTCGACGGTGACGATTCTGGGACTCAATATCGGCTGGCTGATCGGCGGTACGGTCGTCATAGAAACAGTCTTTACGATCGCCGGATTGGGATCGCTCATCGTTAGTTCGATCTACGCGCGCGATTATCCAGTCATTCAAGGTGTGACGTTAGTTTTTGCTATCCTGGTCATCTTGATCAACTTGGTGACCGATATTGCCTATTCCATTCTTGATCCGAGGGTCAGCTATGATTGATTCATCTGCCGCGGGTGATCGGGCCACGAATGGACGTCCGCGTGCTGGGCTGCTGCGCTGGGATGCACCGCGCTGGATGCGACATGCGTCATTGATCGTCGGTGCAGGCCTGCTGCTGACCATTTTGCTTTCCAGCCTCCTTGCCGGGTATATCAGCCCATACGATCCGATCGCCCAGAACCTATCTAATATGCTGCAGCCGCCCAGTGCTGAACATCCATTTGGTACAGACAATTTCGGGCGAGACATTTTTAGCCGTGTGTTGCATGCAGCCAAACTGGATTTGATGATCGGTCTCCTCTGTGTGCTCTTTCCCCTGGTTGTCGGCGTCATGCTCGGCTGTCTGGCCGGCTATCTCGGCGGTCGCACTGACACGATCATCATGCGCACAGTAGACACTTTTACCGCCTTCCCTTTTCTGGTAATGGTGATCGCCGTGATTGCCATCCTAGGGCCGGGGCTGACGAGTATGTACGTGGCCCTGACTTTGGCGGGGTGGAGCGCATACACGCGCATCGTGCGTGGTGAGATTCTGGTGGTGAAACGCTCCGAATTTATCCAGGCGGCGCGAGCTTTGGGCTACAACAGCCCTCGCATTATGTTCCGACACGTGCTGCCGAACGTGATCACGCCGGCAATTGTCTTCTCGATGACCGATATCGTACTGGTGATCCTTTCGACGACTGCACTGAGTTTTTTGGGGTTGGGCGTGCAGCCACCTACGCCTGAATGGGGCAGTATGATCGCAGAAGGGCGAGTCTATATGATGACAGCGTGGTGGCTGGTGACGCTTCCTGGTATGGCGATCGTACTTGTGGGCCTGGCACTCAGCCTCTTGGGTGATGGTCTGGCCGATCTCTTGCGTACAGAGGATTAGGCCATGGAGTCAATTCTGGAAGTGCGCGATCTGACCACGCAGATTCCAACCCAACGTGGCGTATTGACCGCAGTCGACGGGGTGACCTTTTCGCTGCGGCGTGGCGAGATCTTCGGCCTGGTCGGCGAGTCCGGCTCTGGGAAGAGCATGACCTGTCGCTCGATCTTGCAGTTGGTGCCTAAGCCAGGCCAGGTAGTCAGCGGCACAGTCTCTTACCAGGGACGCAATCTCCTGCAATTGCCACCAAAGGCAATGAGCCAGCTACGCGGGCGCGAAATTGCTATGATTTTCCAGGATCCCATGGCTGTGCTCAATCCCGTGCACCGAGTCGGCGATCAATTGACCGAAGCGATGCTGGAGCACGAGGTCGTGAAGTCGAAGGCCGAAGCACAGGCGCGTGCCGTTGAACTGCTGCGTAAGGTGGGCATCCCTGCCCCGGAAGAGCGCCTGCGCAGCTACCCACACCAATTTAGCGGCGGTATGTGCCAGCGCTTGGTGATCTCCATTGCGCTGGCCTGCGAACCTTCCGTGATTCTCGCCGATGAACCGACCACGGCGCTGGATGTCACGATTCAGGATCAGATCCTCAAGTTGCTTGTGGGGCTGCAGCACGAATTCAGCCTCAGCTTGCTCCTGGTGACTCATGACATGGGGGTGGTGGCACAGACCTGCCAACGGGTAGCCGTGATGTATGCCGGAAAGATTGTGGAACTGGCAGATAAGGCTACGCTCTTCACCGCACCTCGCCACCCCTACACCCAGGGACTGCTCAACTGTGTGCCGCGTATCGAGGAGGATGGCAGCGTTCGACCGTTGAAACCGATCCCCGGCTCACCACCCGATCTGGTACAGCCGCCCAGCGGTTGTCGCTTCCATCCGCGTTGTCCCTTGGCCAGTGATGAGTGCAAGCAAGGCGACTTCCCTCTGCTGCAGGTGGGCTCAGAACAGTACAGCGCGTGCATCAAGCACGATCAGGTGAGAGCAGTATGAGTGATCTGGACAGACGACCTGCGCCTACGTCAGGGCAGACTGAGCCGCTGCTGGCAGTGAACGGCTTGTCGAAGCGTTACGTCCTGAACGCAGGCTTGTGGCAGCGGCTAACGCGTAAACCTGAACTGGTATTGCATGCCGTAGACAACGTCAGCCTGCGCATCGAACGCGGTGAGAATTTCGGGCTGGTGGGAGAGTCCGGTTCTGGCAAGACCACGCTAGGACGTTGCTTGCTGCGTCTGGTCGAGCCGAGTGCCGGACAGGTCATTTATAAGGGCAAAGATATTGTTGGCTTGCCGCCATCGGAGATGTTGGCCGTCCGGCGCAAGATGCAGATGATTTTTCAGGACCCCTACTCTTCGCTCAATCCACGGATGACGGTTGGGCAGACGCTTGGTGAGGTGCTGACCGTGCATCATCTTTGCCCGCCGAGCCAGGTAAAGGACCGTATTCAGGACCTCCTCAGCCTGGTAGGCTTGCCGGGCGATGCGACGCAGCGCTACCCGCGACATTTCAGCGGCGGTCAGCGCCAACGAATCGGTATTGCGCGCGCCCTGGCAATGGATCCCGAGTTCATCGTCGCCGATGAGCCTGTCTCGGCAGTAGACGTGTCGATCCAGGCTCAGGTGCTGAATCTGCTGCTCGAATTGAAGGCCAAGCTGGGCTTGACACTCCTCTTTATTGCCCATGACCTGAGCGTGGTCCAGTATATCAGCACACGGGTGGGTGTCATGTATCTGGGCAAGATCGTGGAAATTGCACCGCGTAAGACGCTCTTTGCCTACCCGCGCCATCCCTACACACAGGGACTGTTGCTGGCCGCTCCGCAGCTTGATCCGTTCCACCAAACGACGCGTGTGGCGATCGAAGGTGAACCACCATCGCCTCTTCGTCCGCCGCCAGGCTGTCGCTTTCACACCCGCTGCTATCTGGCCAACGATCGCTGTCACCAAGAAGAGCCGCCCCTGCGAGAGATCGGCGGTGGGCACTGGGTGGCCTGCCACTACCATGAGCGATCGGAGTGGCCGCCTCCCATCCCAGGAAACGCCCAGTAGCGTACCTGATGAGTGTTTTGTCCCTGCCCAACCGGCAGGGGGATATACAACCGATTTTCACGAAGAGGAAACATACCATGGCGCATGACCCATATTATGATTTGATTTCGCTGCCCCCAGAACCCCCCTTCGATCCCAGTCGTACGGCGCTCCTGACCATCGACCTGCAGTATCTGGATGCCCATCCCAGTGGCTGGATGGGTCGATTGGCGCGCGACCAGGGCAAGCCTGATCATCTCAAGGAGCGGTTTGAGTTTATCCAGGAGATTCTGCCCAATGTGCGCCGCCTGCAGGACGCGTGCCGAGTACACGGTGTGGAAGTGATCCACATTCGCGTGGCCTATCGCACGCGCAATGGACGTGACGGGCGGCGAGCGCTCAGTGCCGATCTCGCCAACGTCACCCCGGTCGACGATCGCGACAACGATTTCCTGGAAGAAGTCGCGCCGGTAGGTGATGAGATCGTGATCGACAAAACTAGCGCAGGCACCTTCAACTCGACCGCTCTCGACCAGATTCTGCGCAATATGAATATCAACCGGCTGTGGGTGACCGGCATTGTCACCGAAGGGTGTGTGGAGATCACCGCACGCGATGCAGCCGACCGTGGCTTCCTGGTCACGCTGGTCCGTGATGGCTGCGCCTCGTCCACCCACGTGGCTCATGAAGATGCACTGCAGCGCATGGGCGACGGCGACCTGATTAAGGTGCGTACGGTGGAGGATCTGATCGGCGACCTGGTCGCCGCACCTGCCATGGCTGGGGACTGAGAGACTGACCTGAAAGCAGTTGATCGCGAAGACACCCAGTGTACAGAGGGCTGGGAAAAGTCCTTCGTTGCCTGCGGCGAGCTTAGCCGAGATCCTTGTCGTGCTGCAGATGGATGAAGAAACTGATATGTTGATACAGAGCAGACAAAGGCAATGACTCGCACGCTGATTCAGGGTAGTTGGATCGTCGCCTTCCAGGATGGCCATCATGCTGTGCTGCGGGATGGCGTCGTCGTCTACGAGGAC
>CAIRNL010000682.1 GCA_903879975.1 uncultured Chloroflexota bacterium
ACTCAGATAGTATCATGTATTGTAGTGCCTTGCCAATCTCTGTAGATTTTCAAGACATGACGAGAGCGCGATCCGAACACGCTACCAGACCCACCATTACCGGCCGCTCACCACCCCAACACCCTCCGACAATTCAAACTCGGCGATTAGCCTGCTGATTTGACAGGCTGAAAAACTTGCACATATAATGCCATTTTGACACTTAAGCCTATTGAGCATTGTCGTTCCGATCGCTCAGTTCGTCGTACTGACGCTGGATATGTCAGCCATCTGCTCTGCGGTAGATTTGTGGAGAATGGTGCGATCGGACAACGGTCAGAGTAAAAATCAGCCGGCAAGTTCGCCAATGCAAGTAGGGGTGAGCCGACTGAGCGCTAGTTACAGATTGTGAACCACGGGAGCGCAGTAAAATGGCTACAAAACGAACTTGGCAGCCGAAAGTCCGCAAACGGCTGAAGACGCATGGTTTCCGCAAACGCATGGCAACGACTTCTGGGCGCAACGTCCTCAAACGCCGACGGCTGAAGGGGCGTGCTCGTCTGGTCGTGCAGTTGACGACACGCAAGTCCGTCTAGCCGGACAGCGTCCTTTTCGCTGTCCGCCGCAGCCCGGCGAGAGCAACAAGTCGTGAAGCGGCGCTATCGAGTCCGCGCAGACAAGCGGTTTCAGGAAATTCGCCGTCAGGGGCGTTCCTATACCAATCAGTTCCTTGTGCTCTGTGCGTTGTCCAACGATCTGGACTACAGCCGATTCGGCTTTTCTGTGAACAGTCGGATCGGAAATGCGGTTCAGCGCAATCGCATCAAGCGCCGCTTGCGTGAGGCAATACGACTGCGATTAGGAGAAATTCGGCCCGGTTGGGACATCATCCTAATCGCCCGGCGACCTATCCGCAGTGCGGACTATCCTGAGATAGAATCCGCCTGCGCCCGCCTTCTTCGGCGGGCGCACTTGTTCCTGGAACCCGGCAACAAGGTGCCCGATTCGCCTGAAGATGAGTCTGGTCGAGTTGGGTCTGGAACAAACGAGTAATCAAAAGATGCGCATCATTGCGCTGGCACTCATCCGCTCTTACCAAATGTTCATCTCGCCGCTGATCGGTAACAACTGCCGGTTCTACCCGACATGTTCCTCGTATACCTACCAGGCTATCGAGAAATATGGCGTTGTCAAGGGTAGTTGGATGGGATTGCAGCGGATTCTGCGCTGCAATCCATGGAACAAGGGCGGGTTCGACCCAGTGCCCTGAACGGCGCCTGGCTTCTCGATAAAGGAGAGACCTCTGTGAAGCGAAAACACTGGATAGTCCTTGCGGTGCTGGTGCTGGCAACGCTGACCCTCACCGGCTGCGGCGTCCCGCTCGAAGGGGTCGATGTGACGACCACGCAGCCCGACGGATTCTGGCAGACGTTTGTTGTATGGCCACTTGCCAACATCCTAATCTGGCTCAATCAGTTGTTGGGGGGACTAGGCATTGCCTACAGCTGGGGCTGGGCTATCATTCTCTTTACACTCGGCATTAAGCTCATCACCTTTCCCCTCAACCTCAGCCAGATTCGCGGCATGCAGGCCCAGAAAGATCTGCAACCCAGACTGACAGAACTGCAGAAGAAGTACGGCAAGGACCGGGAGAAACTGGCGCAAGAACAGATGAAGCTTTATAAAGAAGCTGGCGTCAATCCACTGAGCGGCTGTCTCCCACTGCTGGTCCAGATGCCGATCCTGTTCGGCCTCTATGCGGCGCTCGTCGCCGTCGGTCCCCTCTTGGAGAACGCCGGTTTCTACTGGATTCCCGATCTCAGCTATCCCAAATATAACCATGGCTTGAACTGGGTTCCTGAGCTTTGGCAGGCTGGCGACTATATCGCGCTGGTTGCCTACCTGATCCTGCCTGTCCTCCTGGTGGTTACCCAGATCTTCATGCAAAAGTGGATGACGCCTCCATCGACCGGTGGAGAGCAGGCCAAGATGATGCAGAATATGAGCATGATCATGACGCTCTTTTTTGGCTGGTTCACGCTCCAGGTGCCCTCAGGTCTTACCCTGTACTGGGTAATCAGCAATCTCCTGCAGATGGGGCAACAGTGGGCCGTGACGCGTTTCCTCCTGAAGAAGGAGTTCTCTGCTGCGGAAACAGTGGGTGCTAGTGCCATGACCGTCGACGCCAAACCGGCACCGGCAAAGCAGGACAAGCCCAGCACAGCGGTCCCGTCACCTAAGCGTGTAAAGGCGAAGGGAAAGTAGGCTATGGCCAGCGAGTCCATTTTCACCGGCAAGAGCGTCGACGAGGCAATTGAAGAAGGCCTACGCACGTTGGGCATCACGGCAGATAGGGCCGATATTGAAATCATCCACCGCGGCAGCCGTGGTATCTTTGGCCTGGGCAGCGAACCGGCTCAAGTACGCATCACACCGCGTGCAGCCGATATCTTCGCAGGGAAAGGTGGCGAGGCTGCTGTGGAAGAGCCTGTTGCCCAGGCAAGCGCTGCCGAAGTGCTGCCCACTCCCCAGCAGGCACGTGTCGCCATCGAATCGGATGACGACGAGGCAGAGAGTGAAACAAACGAGAAATTCTCACCCGAAGAGGAAGCTCAGCTCAGCGCAATGGCAACAGAGATGCTCGGTCAGATGGTGCAGCTCATGGGGTTCGAAGCCGACATACTTGCTGACTGGCGCGATCCAGATGCCGATAACGAACATCGCTACCTGCTGCTCGACCTGCAGGGCAGCGAACTCGGCGCATTGATCGGGCGGCGCGGCGACACGCTCAACAACATCCAGTACTTGATTCGGCTGATGGTCAACCAACGAGTGCACAAGTGGAAGAACATCGTGGTGGACGTTGAAGGCTATCGCCAGCGCCGCATCGACCACCTGTCGCAGTTGGCGCAGCGATCGGCCGGCCAAGTAGCCCAGAGCGGGCGCCCGCTCTCTCTAGAGCCGATGCCGGCTAACGAACGGCGTATTATCCACCTGACGCTGCGCAACAATCCAGACGTCTACACCGAGAGTATAGGCGAAGGGGGCAAGCGCAAGATACAGATCCTGCCCAGGCGATCCTGATGACAGAAAGTTGGGTTCAGGTAGATCTACCCCATGGTCATGCAAACGCCCTGCCGATTCGGCAGGGCGTTTTTCAGCAAATGGCACTGGCTGTGAATCCTACTGCATCTGTCATCTATTTGATTATTCCGCCAGCGGGTGGTACAGTCTCTATCAGATTTTGCCGTCGCACGAGGCACCCGCGCAGTCAATCGTTCAACCCAGGAACATGGTCATGAGTGGTTTAGGCACTTCGGCAGAACCGGTAGACATTCTGCTGATCGGCAATGTCACGCGGGACTTGATCGACGAACATAACTCAGAGATCTATCGGTTGGGTGGCACTGTGACTTTTGCTGCGTGTGTCGCCGATCGGCTGGGGCGCAGGCCGACTGTTATCACACGGGCGGCGCCGCACACGGACCTCTCGGCCATGCCGCCGTCGGCCAGGTTGATCGTCTTGCCCTCTGAGACAACCACGACCTTTGCCAATATCTACACGCCGCATGGGCGCGTCCAATACTGCTTCACACCGGCCCCGTCCATCGACGTGGATGATATTCCTGTCGTTCTGCGCAGTCCCCAGATGGTACTGATGGGACCGATTGCCAACGAAATCGAACCAGGCGTGCCGGCAATCTTCGCTGAAGAGAGCGTCGTAGCAGCAGTGCCGCAGGGCTGGATGCGGCGTTGGGATGCACGGGGGCGCGTGCATCCCAAGCAGTGGGACACCGCCCACCAAATCCTGCCCTATCTGGACGCGCTGGTCCTCTCGCTGGAAGATATCGACTATGAGTGGGAGCGTCTGGCACCCGCCTTCGATTATGTGCCGCTCATTGTCGTAACCGAATACCGTGACGGGGCGACAGTCTTTCAGCGCCTGGCAGATGGCACGATCCTGGAGACCAAAATTCCGCCGCGACCCGCCATCGAAGTCGACCCGACCGGTGCCGGCGACACCTTTACCACGGCCTTTCTCATTCGCCTGGAAGAAACCAACGATCCGGTACAAGCAGCGCGCTTTGGCAATGTCACAGCGTCGATGAGTGTCGAACATGTCGGCGCCAGCGGCGTGCCGACACGCAAGGAGATTCTGTGTTATATGGACTCACACCCGTTCGAACCAGAACCCGTCGAACAATCCAAGTTCTGATCGACCGATGACTGCACGCACTTACTGTTTTGCCAACCAAAAAGGCGGGGTCGCCAAGACAACGACGACAGTCAACCTTGGTGCCTATATCGCTGCAGCCGGACGCCGCGTCTTAATCGTTGATGCCGACCCACAGAGCAATGCCACGACCAGTCTGGGCATCAACCCGCGCACCTTAGAGATCAGCCTCTATGACGTCCTCATCGACAACCGCCCTGTCCAGGATGCCCTGACCCTGACTCAGTGGATGAACCTCGACCTGCTGCCATCCAGCACCGACTTGGCTGGTGCTGAGGTTGAGATGGCCGGGCTTATGGCGCGTGAGCGGCTGTTGGCACGCAGCCTGGCGCCCCTAGCCGAGAAGTACGACTACATCTTGATCGACGAACCACCCAGCCTCGGATTGCTGACGATCAATGGGCTGACAGCCGCAACGCACGGCGTCCTCGTGCCGGTGCAGTGCGAATACCTGGCGTTGGAGGGACTCAGCCTCCTGCTCAATACGATTCGCCAGGTGCGCGAGGTGCTGAACGATCAACTCATCATCGCAGGCGTCGTGCTGACCATGTACGATGCGCGCACGAACTTGGGGCAGGATGTCGTGGACGAAGTGCGGAACTTCTTTCCAAACGAGGTCTTCAAAACCATCATTCCACGCAATGTACGGTTGAGTGAAGCGCCCAGTCACGGCAAAACGATCTTGGGCTACGCGCCGCTCAGCGCCGGCGCCATGGCCTACCAGGCGCTCGCCCAGGAGTTCCTGGCACGCGCCGAGGGTGCCCGTGTACCCGTATAGGCGCGCCGCCCCCAGCCAAGCAGAAGAGGAGCAGGCATGACCGCTGAATCGAAACGACGCGGCCTGGGCCGTGGCCTGGGCGCCCTCATTGTCGACACAGCCTTCACACCGGCCAGCGCCGAAGTTGTCGCCCAGGCGGAAGCAGGCGGCATCCGCCTGCTGGCGATTGAGCAATTGGCACCGAACCCTCATCAGCCGCGCGCACGGTTTGATGGCGCTGCCCTCGAAGAACTGGCTACGTCGATTCAGACGCACGGCATGATTCAACCCATCGTCGTGAGCGCCGTCCCCGACAGACCAGAGCACTTCTGGATCGTGGCAGGCGAGCGCCGCTGGCGAGCTGCCCAGAAGGCCGGGCTGGACTCCGTGCCGGCGATCGTACGCGAGGCGACCCCGCAACAACTCATGGAGTGGGCACTGGTTGAAAACGTACAACGCGCAGACCTGAATGCGATTGAAGAGGCGATCGCCTACCAGACGCTGATGGTCGAGTTCGGCTTCACACAAGCCGATGTGGCAGAGCGCGTGGGCAAAAGCCGCCCAGCAATCGGCAACACGGTACGCCTGCTGGGACTCCCGCTAGATGTTCAGCGGGCTGTGGTCGACGAACGTATCACAGCTGGCCATGCGCGAGCCCTGCTGTCCCTGCCCGACGCAGCAACCATGCAACGTGCACTCGACGAAATTACAAAACGCGATCTCAATGTCAGGCAGACCGAACTCCTGGTGCGCCGGCTCAACGAACCATCGCCAGATCCGATGCCGCCATCTCAGCTGGAGCCAGAGGATGAGGCACAGGTGCGACACCTTGAAGGCCGCTTCCGCTCCGCCCTTGGCACAAAGGTCAGCCTGACACGCCATCAGGATGGTACAGGCAGGTTGATCGTCCACTTCTACAGCGACGATGACCTGGAGTCTATCTATCGCCTGATCGCGGGTGAGGAGAATGATTGACTCACCCACCCGCCGGCTGACGACCCGCAAAATCGATGACCGCTCTATAGGCTTTCTGGTCGCCGGTGCAAGCACCGTCGCTGCACGCTGGATGCTCGATGCAATCTGGCGGCAGCCGCCTGCGGTCGGCAGCAATGACGTAGCGGGTGCGTATGTTGCTGGGCTGTTCAGCCACAATGCCCGGCTGGCACAGCGCTTTGCGGACCGGCACGGCATTATTCTCGCTGGCGATGATCTGGAGCACCTCCTCGACCGTCGGGAGGTCAAGTGTGTCTACATAGGCAACCATCCGCGCCACCATGCAGAAACCACCCGCGCTGCGTTGCTGGCGGGCAAGCACGTCTTGTGCGAGCCGCCGCTTTCCATCGACCCGGACGAATGCCACGAATTCCACCTGATGGCACAACACCGCGGCCTGGTCCTTGCCCTCAACTACGTCTGGCGTGCGACTCCCGCCATGCACAGCCTGCGCGAGCAACTTCAGGCAGATGTGATTGGTGAGGTACTGGGCGGACACATCGAAAACACTGCATTCCTCCCCCTCGACCGCCAGACGTGGCGACTGACAGCGCCATACGGTGGTGTCCTATGGGAGCGTAGCCTGCAGGACGTAGACCTGTTGGAATTCCTGCTGTTGCGCACAGCCGCCTCCGTGCAAACGAGCAGATTGCAGAAGTTGCTGGGCAGCGATGTCGAGGAAGATGTGCTCTCTGCAGTCTGGCTGCGGGGTGGGCTGTCCGTCTATCTACATGACTCCTACCTGTTGCCCCATGCCCCGGTCACCGTGACACTGTTCGGCAGCGTCGGAAGCCTGACTGCCAGTCAATGTGATGTAGGAAACCCAGCGAGTAGCCTGACCCTGACCCGAGGACAGAGCACTCAGGCTCTCCCGCTGACGCCGATCGAGCCATTCCGAGCCTCGGTTGCGCGCTTTCTGGCTGCCATTCGCCACGGGGAAACCCCGCTCGCAACAGCCCTCGACGACCGTCGTAACGTGACGGCCGTACGGGCAATGCAGGCGGCGCTGCAAGCAGCGCTGCCGAACGGCACTCTGGGTCCCATTGCAGCGCTGGGTTGAAACACCAGATTGCCACGCGCTGTAGGTTTCCGATCCCTGCATTACGTCAAGTATAAGCGACAAAGATTGATCACTTCGGAAGATTGTGCTAAGATTGCAAAGTATCTCCGCTTGAATAGAAGCCAGAACGAAACAAATTCAGGCGGAACAGAAGGTAAGATCGCAAGTGGATGGTTGAAGAGATGGGCCTGCACAGTTTGTGCCACACAGGTCGCAATTTCGCAGTTCTCATCCAGGGAAGATCACTCGTTTACAGAAGATGGGAGTCACTGTGGTACCAGGGATCCGGTTGAACGAATTTTCGACCGCGCCACTCTACAACATCAAAGCAGTGGTGCAGACAACAGGTATCAGCCCAAGCACGCTGCGCGCATGGGAGCGCCGCTACAAGATGTGCCAACCGCAGCGATCGGAGAGCGGTTACCGTCTATATTCCGATCGTGATGTTGCCGTCATCCGCTGGCTGAAAACGCAGGTAGATGCCGGTATGTCGATCAGCCAGGCAGTTTCGTGGCTGCAATCGCTCATCGACAAGGTCGAAACGAGTGGCAGCAGTACAGTAGCACTTCCCGATCCAGGCGGCCGTGCTGCCGAGGCAATGGCACTTCAGCCGCCCACGCGGCACGACATGCACAACTTCGTCACACTGCAGGAACGTCTGCTGACCGCCTTGCTTGCCTTTCAAGAGGAGACTTCCGAACAGGTCTTGGCCCAGGCATTCGCCCTCTATCCGCTCGAACATGTCGGCGAGCACCTGATTATGCCTACCCTTGTCGAGATCGGCGAACGATGGCACCGCGGGGAGCTGAGCATCACACGCGAACATTATGCCACGAACTATCTGATCCAACGCCTGGCAGCGATCCTGCGTACTGTCCCCAACGGTGTCAACGGCCCGGTTATCTGGATTGGCTGTGCACCCGGGGAATTGCACGAGATCGGCGCTATGCTGTTGTCCATCTACCTACGTCGCGCCGGCTATATGATTCGTTACTTGGGCCAGGATCTGCCGATAGAAGACCTAGTTGAAGAAGTAGAGAGCGTGCAACCGGGCATGGTGATTTTCAGTGCCACAACAGTCGAATCTGCATGTGCACTTCAGCCAGTATGCGAGCAACTGACCCAAATCGACCCGCCTCGCCCAATGATAGGCTACGGCGGGCGAGCCTTCAATTTGCGTCCAGAATTACGTGACGCTGTACCTGGGGTCTATTTAGGGGCCACAGCAGTCGAAGCCGTCGAAAGCATTGACGTCCTTCTCGCCGAACGGCAACGTCGAACATCCCCAGCCTAACGTATCATATCACAATGCAACCGTGTTGAGTCATGCAATCATGCCTAAACGTATAAGCCCTTCGACACACCAGTCCGAAACGCAGGCAGATCAGGCACTCCTCACGGAGTTGAACGAGGTCGATGCCGAGATACGGGCAGTTCTATCGGACCTATTCCCGCCGTTCAGCCAGATGATCGATGCGAGACGACGCACCCTAGGAGCGATGAAAAGGGCAGCGATCGTACTGACAGCCGGGATCGGTGTACCGGAAACGGACGAGTTGCACGCCAAGCGAGTCTCCCTTGCTGCAGCCCTAGAAATGCTCCACCTGGCCCTGGCCGTACACATGGCAATCAGTGAGATCTCGGTTACGGACACGGTACAGTACCAATCGTTACTCGGCAGCACAATTTTGGCTGGCGACTACTGCTTCAGCCGCTCCGCAGACCTGGCGGTGCGGACCGGTGACCCCGTAGTGGTGGAAATCTTCTCAGAAGCACTCAAACGCGTCAGCGAAGCCAATCTGCGTCGTTTCTTCGAACCTTCTGCGCTCCACTTGGAAGAAGACAGCGAATTGTTTCTAGCCGGGATTGCCGCTGCAGGGCAATTGACGGGTACTTCGGCTACACTGCAAAGCGCACAGTCTCAGTTAGTCAGCGATCTTGCAAGAACCCAATCTCCCGTAGTACATCTCCAAACCCTGGCCGATGCAGCGGTTTTTGCTGCGCTGTCTCCGTTACAAAGAGCGCGCTGGCAGGCGCTGATCGAGTGGTTCTCCACAAAGTAGGCGTTCCATCCTCATTCTGCAGCTCAACAAGCCACGTTTGTGCCGGAAACCTGGTTTGTTGAGCCGAAAGAAGCACAGTCACCGGACTACTGTGCCTTCTGAACATCCCCACAGAATCCGCACAGATTTTGCACAGGCTACAGGAACGCTCTCTCGTCCGATTTTCAATGCTTCGGGTCGCCTCCGCACAAGGCCGGTGAAGCCAACAAGGGGATTCGCCGTCCTCTGGCACTGCACAGCAACGCGAAACACTCACACTGCACAAACTGTCCTCCAATTTTTGGTTAATCTTTTCCTGCTAAATTGGGACGAATTTTGGTAGTGCAAAGTCAAAACAGGAAGGGAGTAGCACATAAGAAATTTCTAACGTTTTGGGGCTAGACAAATACGTAGACCTATGATTAAATAAACGCAAAGGTTTTGCACAAACACTACGGTTGCCCAACAGCCAAAACTGAACACAAGGCATTAGACGTACAATAAATGTCTACATATCGTGCAAACAACAACAGCGACCGGCAGGCAGAGATGGAACAGCACCAGATCGCCCCAGAACAAAAAAGGGAAACAAGAATGAAGACGAATATGCGTGAGTTCCAGAACCTAGCGACAGTAGGCATGTCGAACAGCACCGTGCAGCAAACTGGCGGCAACCCGCGCTTTCACAGCGTAACCCAGACCTTGACAGCTCTGCGTGAAGAAGACCCGGCCTTCGATAAGGTCGTTGTCACGCAACGCTTCGACCGCGGGCAGCTAGTCGCTTCGACCGAAGCTATGGCATCACGCATGTTCGTCTTGATGAGTGGAAAAGTGAACCTGCTCTGCACGAATAACGAAGGGCGCCGGTTGGTGATTGCTACGCTCGAACCGGGTGCCATCTTCGGCGAGGGCGCGCTCAGCACAACTTCTGATCCGAACATATTCGCCGAAGCAGCGGAAGACTCTGCCGTCTGGATCATTCCAGCCAGCGAGGCGCGGAACATGACCATGCAGTACCCCATCCTCGGCTGGGGTATGTTACAGACCTATGGTATGCGCCTGATGCAGGTAGAGAACAGCCTGGAAGATGTTGCATACAAGAAGTTGCCAGAGCGCCTTGCTGCACTGCTGGTCGAACTTGATATAGAGCAGAGTGGCACAATCAAGGGCGTGAGCCATCAAGCTCTGGCCGATCGTCTGGGCACATATCGCGAAACCGTAAGTGCCATTCTGCGCGACTTCAAGCGCCAGGGGCTGGTCGAACTCGGTTATCGGCGAATCAAGTTGGTTGATTCAGAGACACTGCGCGATGTTGGCGGACTTTGGGAGTGGTGATTGTCTTGTTTTGACCGTGAAAGTCTTAAAGGGATCGCAGCTCCAAGTGAACAGCGATCCCTTCTTTGATTGGCTCTGGCGGCTATAGACAGGCATCCTGAGCAGGACATTTGACGCAAATCGCTCCAACAACTGAGAGAAAATAAGTGGCGGACGAGTTGACGTCGTGCAATTCTACTGATATAATCACCATAAAGTTGGGGTAAAATAAAGTTGCTGGTCTTGCCACCCCGAGAAGGCATTTCCCTGGCTAGCTACAGTGCTGAACGATCCACTAAGGATTAGATTGTTGCCACTCCTGCTCAGTAATAGAACTGCTGTAACTCAGCTGTCAGCCGCAACACAAAAGAGTAGCATTCAGGCGCTTTGCGCCATTGCATAGAACTGGTCTGTCACAGACAATCTCCCAAACCCATCCTGATCATTCCGGTTACTCCGCACAATCGCGTGTGGTTCACACCGAGGTGACAGCCCATCGGGCTCAGTCTGCCTGATATCATAGCGATGTTTAACTGGGCATAGGCGCCCGTACCCAAAAATACATATGAAGGAAGAAATGGACATGCCGAACTCGAGCATTCCCCTGGACCAATTGACAATCAGCCAGATGGAAGCGCTAAATCTCGACGAATTGCGCGAGATTGCGCGCTCAGCGAACATTACCGGCTATACGCGTCTGAAGAAGTATGATCTCGTGATGCGCCTTCTACGCGCCAATGCAGAGCAACAAGGGTTTATCTTTGGCGGCGGCATCCTGGAGATCGTCCAGGACAACATCGGATTTCTGCGCAGCGATCACCTGCTTCCCGGCCCTGAAGATGTCTATGTCAGCCAGAGCCAGATTCGGCGCTTCGGCCTGCGCACCGGCGACCTGGTGATTGGCCAGGTACGCCCGCCCAAAGACACCGAAAAGTATCACGGTCTGCTCAAGGTGGAAGCAGTCAACGGGCTGGACCCAGAAGAAGCAAAGAAGCGTCCGGTCTTCGAAAAGCTGACCCCCATCTTCCCTAATGATCAGCTGCTGCTGGAAACGCGTCCCAACGTCATTTCAACGCGAATGATCGACCTGCTGTCACCGATCGGACGCGGGCAGCGCGGTCTCATCGTCAGCCCACCCAAAGCCGGCAAGACAACTATCCTGAAACGGATCGCCAACGGCATCACAACAAACTACAAGGACATCCATCTGATGGTCGTGCTGATCGGTGAGCGGCCGGAAGAAGTGACAGACATGGACCGCTCAGTCGAGGCCGAGGTTGTCAGCAGCACCTTTGACGAACCTGTACAAAATCACGTGCGCGTCGCTGAAATGGCGCTGGACCGCGCCAAGCGCCTGGTCGAGAGCCGCCGCGACGTCGTGATTCTGCTCGATAGCATCACACGGCTTTCGAGAGCGTACAATCTGACAGTGCCACCGTCCGGCCGTACGCTTTCGGGCGGTATTGACCCCGCTGCGCTCTACCCTCCCAAACACTTCTTTGGTGCAGCCCGTAACTTAGAGGAAGGCGGCAGCCTCACGATCATTGCCACCTGTCTGGTAGATACCGGCAGCCGCATGGACGACGTCATCTACGAAGAGTTCAAGGGCACCGGCAACATGGAGTTACACCTGAGCCGCAAACTCGCTGAGCGACGCATTTTCCCCGCATTCGACATCGAACGCAGCGGCACGCGCGCCGAGGAAAAGCTGCTCGATGCCGAGACGCTGTCCAAGGTGTACACGCTGCGGCGCATGATCGACGCAATGGGCGGTGGCGGCGAGGCCATTCTGCCGATTATCGAGCGCATGAGCCGCACACGCGACAACCGTGAGTTCCTTGAGACACTCACAAAACGGTAAACACAGAATCATTCATCGCCGTCGACCTACGAAAAACCTACGACTGAACGACGATCCTGCTACCTTGTGCAAGGATCGTCGTTGTATAGAGGGTATGTAGGCTTTTTGTCACTTGGCAACATGACTGCAAAATGCTACAATCCTTGACTGTCATGGTATGAGACTCCCGCAAGAGTGTTCAGATTCAGGAGTGACTCCGATCTGAGGATGAAATGTGAGGAGCACGGGCAATACGCTGAGCATTTGTCCAGATATCGTCCCCCTTAGCAGACCTGACATTCTGGAGACAGGCGGTTATGGCAAAAGAAGCTAGCACTGATCTTGGCGGCACCTATTTGGCAGCCGGCCAAGACGAGCAGCATAGGCAAGAGCAGGTTCCCCACTACAGCCGAGAAACACCAGTCACTGTTCATTCATCAGTCCAGCTCGCACGATCCCAAGTCGACGCTTCGATCACAAGTGTTGCGCGCGTGCCATTTGGCACATTACCACCGTCCGTGCCTGTCCGTAGCGGCCAGCCCGATTCACTGACACAAGCAGTGAATGCAGCCTATCATCAGGTGCAGCGGGCCCTGTCCGATCAGGTGACCCCGTTGCGGTTGGCCGGCCATCTATCTGTGCTGGCAATCGCTGCTGTCGTTCTGATCTTGAGCCAGATTCGCATTCCGGAGTGGGAATTGAGTCTGGAACCGACACCGGCACCAGGTGCCACGACAATCGTCAGCACTGCGGCAACCGGCCGCTCCATCACCCTCGAAGATGGTTTTGCCGACGCATCGTTGAAACCCAATATGGTCTTAACGATGGGGAGCAAAACAGCCAAGGCAGCAGCGACCACACCGGAAACCCTGCGGCCGGAGATCATGTATTACATGGTCAAGGCAGGCGATACTGTTCTGGGAATTGCCAGCAAATTCGGCCTGCAGCCAGAAACACTGATGTGGTCGAACAGCTTTATCGAGCAAAATCCTGACCGCCTGAGCATCGGCGACCAGTTGCGCATCCTCCCGGTTGATGGCGTCCTCCACGTTGTGTCACGCGGAGACACGCTCTCCAGCATTGCCGACGAATATGCGACTGACATGCAGGCGATCGTCGATTACGCTGCCAATAGCATCGATGGGCTGAACGACACCTTGTCGATTGGGAAAGAGATCGTTGTACCTGGCGGCAGTAAACCATTTGTCGCCACGTATGTGGGTGCATCCACGGCGTATTCTGTTGCGCGTCCGTCCGACGCGCTGGCTGGCTCAGGCAACTTCAGTTGGCCAACAGCCGGCTACATCAGTCAGGGCTACTGGGGTGGCCATCCGGCTGTAGACGTCGCAGGTTGGCTAGGTGCGCCGGTAACAGCAGCAGACGGCGGTTATGTCGTGCTGGCAGGCGGCGGTTGGAACAGTGGCTATGGCAACTACGTCATTGTCGACCACGGCAACGGCTTCACGACTCTCTACGCTCACCTGAACTCGATCTTCGTGTCGCCCGGTGAAACAGTCAGCAAGGGCCAACAAGTTGGTACGATGGGCAACACCGGCAACAGTACGGGACCGCACCTCCACTTCGAAATCCGCTACAACGACGTGCCTTACAACCCGTCGAACTATCTGAAGTAATTCCACTTCACCTGACGTGCCGCCGGCTAGCAATTGCTGGCCGGCGGCACGCGTCCCTTCTTACTCGTGGATGCCACCCTCAGTGAGGCCGCGGGGGGCGAGGATCCGATCCAACTCTTCACCGGTCAGTTCGGTCTCTTCCAACGCAACTTCCTTGAGTGAACGGCCTTCGGCGTAGGCACGCTTAGCAATCTTGGCGCCTTTTTCATAGCCAATCACCGGATTGAGCGCCGTCACCAGGATCGGATTACGACCGACCAGGCCGGCAATGTGCTTCTCGTTGACCGTAAAACCGGCTATGGCCTGGTCAGCGAGCATGCGGCCCCCGTTGGCCAGCAGCGTGATACTCTGTAGCAGGTTGTAGGCAATGACCGGCAGCATCACGTTCAGCTGGAAATTGCCCGACTGGCCGCCGATCGTGAGGGTCAGATGGTTGCCCATCACCTGCGCGCAGACCATCGTCATGGCCTCAGGGATCACGGGATTCACTTTACCAGGCATGATGCTCGACCCAGGCTGAAGCGCAGGCAGCGCAATCTCACCAAAACCAGCAATCGGACCACTGTTCATCCAGCGCAGGTCATTGGAAATCTTCATCAGGCTGGTAGCCACAGTGTTCAGCTGGCCGCTCAACTCGACCGCAGCATCCTGCGTGCTCAACGACTCGAAATAGTTGGGGCTCGTCACCAGCGGCAGCTTTGTCCACTCGGCCAGTTTGGCAGCGATGGCAGCACCAAATTGGGGATGGGCGTTGATACCGGTGCCCACCGCCGTGCCACCCTGCGCCAGCTCAGCCAGCCGCGGCAGCGATGCCTCGATACGGTCGACACCATGCTGAATCTGGCTGGCCCAACCGCCGAGGATCTGGCTCATACGCACAGGCATGGCATCCATCAGGTGTGTGCGCCCCGTTGTGACCACATGGTCCACTGCAGCAGCCTTTTTGGCGATCGTCGTATGCAGATGCCTCAGTGCCGGCAACAATTCATCGTTGACTGCAAGGTAAGCACTGAGGTGGATGGCCGTTGGGATCACATCGTTGCTGCTCTGGCTCATGTTGATATGATCGTTCTGGTGCACCTTGCTGCCATGCTGGGCGGTAGCGAGTGAGGCCAGGACCTCATTGGCGTTCATATTGGTGCTGGTGCCCGAGCCTGTCTGGAAAATATCCAGCACGAAGTGGTCGTCATACTCGCCATTGGCCAC
>CAIRNL010000683.1 GCA_903879975.1 uncultured Chloroflexota bacterium
CAACTTGCCGGGCACCAGTGAGCCTATCTTGCCGTCGAGTTTGCTGATCGCTGCGGCCACACTGGTGGCGCTGCGGATCGCGTCATAATTGTTGCGCTTCACCCCGAGCTTGACCATGAAGGCCATCTCAGGTGCGATGACCTTGTGGCCAACCACGGGGCTACCGGCGTCAGTACCAAAACCGATGCTGACGCCAACAGCCGCTGCGTTGATCAACCCCTGGTAGCGCTTTGGGTCGCTGACTGCCTTCTGGCGCTCGGCGATCTTCCACTCCGGCACGTTGTACTGTCGCGCCAGTTCTGGGATACTTTGCATGACCAGGGGAGCAAAAGTCGTCACGATGGGAATTCGCTTCTTGATCAACAAATCGATGGTCTCATCGGTCATACTGCCGCCGTGCTCCACGCAGTCCACGCCAAATTCGGCGACCCGGGCGATACAGTCGTTGTAGGTGGCGTGAGCCGTAATGGGCAGGCCATTGCGATGGCTCTCGTCGATCACGGCGGCCAACTCTTCGTCGGTGAATTCCAGCGTATCGTGACAGGCCATGATCTTGATCAGGTCGGCGCCACTGCGCACCTGCTCGCGTACTGCGCGGCGCATTTCGTCGGCGCCACTCGCTTCACGACAGCACCAGTAGGTGTGCCCACCGGTCTGGATAATGGCTTCCCCACAGATGAGCAGACGTGGTCCCGGGAAAATGCCCTGGGCCACAGCCTGCTTGGCAAAGAAATTGCTCTTGTTCATGCCCAGGTCGCGCACTGTGGTCACGCCGGATCGCAGCGAGATGAGCATATTGCCTGCGCTCTTATAGGCGCTGATCTCCGGTGCGTCGTCCATGGACTGTCGTGCCAGGTCATGGATGCCGTCCCAAGCCAGGTGAGCGTGGCTGTTGATCAGCCCCGGCAGAATCGTGCCGCCAGTGACAACCGCCTGATCGGCACGCGTGCCCAACTCAGCGGCACTCCCGACTGCAGTCATCTTACCGCCTTCGAACTCTACGAAGCCGTCCTCGATGAGTTCATCGCCCACGCACGTGAGCACGCGTCCGCGCAGCACGACATGCTCTGCGGGCAGGTCGAACATCGGTTTAATAATCTTCTGGTAACGCCAGGCAGGTGGTTCAGGCATGAGATATAGTCTCCTTCAGGTATCAGTTTTGGTTTGTGAAATGCAAGTGCTCAATCAGTTCTTGCGCAATCGTCGCCCATGCGTCGGTGAGCGGGGCACCCGCCACATGTGGGGTAAGGATCACATTGTCGCCGGCCAGGGCAAAGAGCGGGCTGTCTGCCGGCAGCGGTTCATAGCGAAAGACATCCAGTCCCGCACCTGCAATTTGACCGTGCTGCAGAGCGGCGACGAGTGCGTCTTCGTCCACAAGTCTTCCACGGGCCGTATTGATCAAATAGGCAGTGGGCTTCATCAGCGCGAGCTCGCGTGCACCGATGTGCTTGTCGTTGCCTCCGGGTTCTTCCTGAAAACGATGATGCAGGCTGACAAAGTCACTTTCGGCCAGCAGATCGTCGAGCGCGCGCCACTGCACGCCGAGATGCGCCTCGAGGTGCGGATCGAGCCGATGGCGCTGCGTATAAAGCAAACGCATCCCGAACCCGCGCAGACGCGCAGCGGTGGCGCGACCGATCAATCCCAGACCGATCAAGCCTGCTGTCTTGCCGTAAAGGGTACCCCACTCCTGCAGGCCAATCCAGTTGTAGGTGTAGCGCCGCTGGTCGGTCAGGATCGGCTGGCTGCGTTCAGGCAACCACTGCTGGGCATTCGTCTGACGAACCACTGTCAACAAATGGCGGCTCAACGCCATGATCAGCATCACTGCGTGCTCTGCCACTCCGATCAGCGCCGTGTTGGGCAGATCGACAACGGGAACATCCACCTGCGCTACCACCTGTGCGGAGCCGGTATCGAGCCGGGCGATCAGGCGCAGGCTGCTGCCAGCAGCAGCCACCATGGCCGGTGTGACATCGACGTTCTCGGTCAGAATAGCTGCAGCGCCGTCCGGCGCGTCCACTAGCAACCAGCCTGACGGCAGCTGCGCGCGGATTGCATCGATCTGCTGCGCGCGGATACCAGGATCCGCTACCAGAATTTTCATAGTTCAATCCCCAGTTCGCGCAACGCCCGCGCTGCGCCGTCCAGATTCGTCAGCTTCATGCTGGCATAGTTTGGCGCAAAAATTACTCCCTGTCCTCCCGCCCGATACGTGGCCAGAACGCTCCGGTAGACGATATCGGGCGTGCATACTGCCTGGTCGGCCTGGACGCGCGGCGCATCGACACCGATGCCCATGTAGA
>CAIRNL010000684.1 GCA_903879975.1 uncultured Chloroflexota bacterium
CAGCATGGCGTTCTCTGGATGTAGCTCGGAGGCCTTGCTCAGTACACGCACCGCCTTGTTCCACCGCGCCAGCAGCACATAGGCACCACCTAGATTGATAGCGACGTCGGCATTGGCCGGTGCCTGCTCGTAGAGGGGCAGCAACTTTTCCAACGCCGCTTCTGGCTGGTTGGACCGCAGCAGCCAGGCGCCTTCTGCAAGTGCACGGCTGAATTCTTCAGCTTGTCTGTCTTCGGCCATGGTCTCAATCTTACTTCGGCATTCCCGGCCACCGTCACGCAACAGCAATGCCCGCACTGCACAACGCCAAGAGGCTCTTCTTCGTTCCCTTGGGCCATATAAAGATACTCGACACAGCACGAAGGTGCAAAGCTGTGCCCTGGCCAAGGGGCTATTCCCGGTGGGAGACGCACCAGGCATCCCCCCCCACGTGAAACACCCCGCCGGCAGGCGCGAATAGCGGCGGCGCCGGGTTGCCGGGCCTGTGCCGGTATAGCCGGCCGCCAATCGCCCCCGTACGGCGCAGAAGCGTACCTACGAAAGCCTACAGGTGCTGACAGGATGGGATTGAGAAAACAGGCTTTTCGGGCACCGCCGCTGCCGAGAGGGCGAACGTGCCAAATCCTGGTTTCTATCGGCCTTCCCTCTAGAGCAGCAGGGTCAGCACCAGCGAGATCGTCGCCATGCTCGCCAGGGTGCTGCCTAGCACAGCCGCCGCCACCAGGCGCGGGGCGGCCCCAAACTCAGTGGCCAGCACGGTCGTCACCACGGCTGTCGGCATGCTCGCCTGCAAGATGAAAACCTGGCGCTCCAGACCGCCAATGCCGAGCAGCAGGCAAAGTAGCAGCGCAGTCAGCGGCGCGAGCACCAGCCGAATCGCTATACTGCGCCATACCACGAACTGGTCGCGGTTGATGGGTGTCACACTGAGTTGGATACCGAGCAACACCAGCATGCATGGGATGGCGGCATCGGCCATGAGATCGACGGCACGGAAAAGGCTGTCGGGCACAGGAACGGCGAAACGATTGAGCAGCAGGCCGATGACCGCAGCATAGAGCACCGGTGCGCGCAGGCTCTGTTGCAAGGCCTTGGTGGGTGGCGCCGAACCGGAGGAGGCAAAAAAGACACCAAACGTATTGGTCAGCAACGCACTGATGGCGTAATAGACCGTCGCCAGCCCGAGTGCGCCTTCGCCGAGGGCAAAGAGTGTAATCGGCAGGCCCATATTGCCGTTGTTGCTGATGGAGCTGGTCAGGGTCAATGCAGCGCGACGTTGCGGTCTCTGCCCTGTCGCAGCCAGCCAGCCGGCAAGCGCCGTGATCGCAAAGATTGCGAGGGCGATTGTGAGTTCCTGTTGCAGAACTGCCGTGCTGATCTCCAGCGTGTACAGGCTACGAAAGACCAGCGAGGGGGAGGCAAGAAAAAAAATGACACGTCCCAGGGTACGGCCATCCAGGTGTGTCTTGCGAGATAGAAGATAGCTGGCGGCAGCGACGAGAAAGACTGGCAGGACGGTGCTGGCAAAAACTTGAACCAGGTTGGCAAGAACAGCCATGCACGAACTCGAATTGCTTGCTGTGTGTGATGGCGCTCGTGCACAGGCGATACAGGCAGGTAGCCGTCACGTGGCGGAATGCATCTATTGCTTGGCGAACAGATCGTTGCCCGGCGTGTCTTCTTCGTCGCCGACGTTGTGAAAGACCTCGTACTGCTCCAGCGTCGGGGCAAAGAACTCGATGACGTACTCGTTGGGAACGCCCATCGGCTGCGCTAACTCAGCGAGCAGCGCGCTGATGAAGCTGCGACGTTGCGCAGCCGTTAGCCGGCGCGAAGCCTCGTCCCACAACAGCACCGTGCCGTAAACCCCTTCGCCGGTATAGTGCAGGTCGAGCTTGCCGATCGTCATCGGCACATTCTCAGCCGTCACCTGCTCCAGGTCAAAGAGCGCATATTCCTCCGAGGAGGGGGTGCGCACCAGCCGCTTGAGTTTCAGGTTCATGCTCTACCGCTACTCATATTCTCCGAGATCGTCCTCATCTTCGTCCGGCCACTCGTCCCATGGGTCGACGTCTTCGAACTCTTCCGTGTCGTCTACTTCGTCAAAGAGCGGAATGGCGGCTGCATCGGTGCCTGTGTAGAACAACATCTCCTCCAACGCCATTTCGGCGGCCTGTGCTTCGTCTGCATCCTCGCCCGCAGCGATTGTCTTCAGCGCATTGCGCGCACGCTGCCCGCCGAGCCGGCCCAACGCAAAGATGGCAGAGAGACGCACGATCTGCTCTTCGTCGTCGAGCAATTCCAGCAGATCGGGCAGCGCAGCCTTGGCCTCCAGCTCGCCGCAGGCTGTGGCGGCTTCCGCGCGGATCGTCGGCGACGGGTTGCCCAACTCGGCGCGTGCCAGCCGGCGCCAGCGAGTATCGGCGCTGCGCCCCATGGCGATCAGCGCACTGACGCGCAATTCCTCCTGCGACGCGTAGTAGGCATCCTCGATGAACTGGCGCACTGCTGTCTCGCCGGAGTAGGCGATGCTCTCCAACGCACGGCACTGCACGGCGATCGGCTCCGCTGCATCCGTGAGCAGCCCCATGAGCACCTCTTCGGCACGCATGGCCAGCGCCGAGTCCATTTCATCCAGCTCGCCAGCCAGCACGAAGGCGCCCAGCGCACCGGCCGCCGCCGCACGTACTTCTTCAGACGGATCGTTCTCGATGAGCGCAATCAGTGGGCCGAGCAGTTCCGCTGTGGCGTCGTCATTGGCCAGCGTGTCGAC
>CAIRNL010000685.1 GCA_903879975.1 uncultured Chloroflexota bacterium
CGGTTGGGCGACGTGATCCGCGTGCCCAATACGCCCAAGAATTTCGGGCGTATCGCTGCACAGACCGCCAAGCAGGTCATTCTGCAGCGCATCCGTGAGGCAGAGCGTGACACGGTCTACGAGAATTTTGCCCATCGCGTCGGCGAGGTGATCACTGCTCAGGTGCGCAGTGTGGACACGCTCTCGGGAGCGGTGTCACTGTTACTGGACGACAAGCATGAATGTCTCATGATGCGCGAAGATCAGATCCCAACTGAGAAGTTGCGCCGTGGCGACTATCTGAAGGTTTATGTCGTCGACGTGCACAAGAGTACGCGCGGCCCGGTCATCAAGATCAGCCGCACCCACCGCAACCTCTTGCGCCGCCTGATGGAACAGGAAATACCTGAGGTACGCGACGGCAAGGTTGAAATCAAGTCGATTGCGCGTGAGCCGGGCCATCGTAGTAAGGTGGCGGTACTGGCGACAGTGCCGGGCCTTGATGCGGTGGGAAGTTGTGTTGGCCTGCGCGGCCTGCGCATTCAGAACATCGTCAACGAACTATCCGGTGAAAAGATTGATGTCGTCGAATGGAACGAGACCGTCGCATCCTATATTTCGAACGCGCTCAGTCCGGCCAAGGTACAGTCCGTGTTGCTGGACGACGATGGCGCCATCAAGACCGCCACGGTCGTCGTGCCTGACCGCCAGTTGAGCCTTGCCATCGGTAAGGAAGGACAGAATGCACGTCTTGCAGCCAAGTTGACCGGCTGGCGTATCGATATCAAGAGTGACACCGAAGCTCAAGAAGAAGGGCTCGACCAAGTCATCGCCGAGCGTGCCCAGGCAGCTGCCATCAAGGCAACTGAGGATCTGCTTGCCAAAGCTGAACGCATCCTGCGCAGCGAGGATCAGGGAGTGGAAGACCGCCTGCTCCATGCCGCCCAGGCGTTGCGTGACGGCGACCCACTGGCGCTTGAAGCGCCTGAAATTCTTTCCGGTGACTTCAAGAGCTTCGAAGAATTGCTGGCCGAGGTTGCGGAGCGCAGAGAGGGGTCGGGTATCGGCGACGCTACCTTTGAGACCGAGGAACTGCGGGGCGCCCAACAGGTGGCTGCGCCGCAGTGGCCTGTGCTGTCGCAGGAAGAACCGGCATTGCCGTCCGAAGCAGCTTTCTCCGAGAAGGAGGTTGCAGCAGAGCCCAGCCCCGCCGCCGATGCTGGCGCGACGTCCCAGGATGTGCTGCCAGAGGTTATCACTGCCGATATGCTCCGGTCCCGCATGGCTGAACGGAAGAAGTTCAGTTTTGCCGACGAAGACTTCGAAGTTCCAGCTGAGTTACTGGCGGGCTACGATGAGGGAGAGCTCGACGAAGAAGACCTTATGGAGGAGGTCGGTAAAGGCAAGGCCAAGGGCAAAGCCAGCAAGGCTAAGGCCAACAAGGGCAAGGCCAAGCCGCAAAAGGGTAAAGGTGCCAAGCGCCGTTGGGATGAGGATGGCGACGACTTCTAATTTTGCCTTATCTGAATAAGGGGCTTTGGCAAAGGCTACAGTATACTGATGAATCAGCAACGTAAAGGTCGTGTGAAACATGTGCCGCAGCGGACTTGTATTGCGTGTCGGCAAGTTGCCGGCAAACGTGCGTTGATTCGCCTAGTGCGCACTGAGCGTGGTGTGGCGGTAGACCCGACCGGAAAACATGCCGGTCGGGGTGCCTACCTCCACCCGGAGCGGGCGTGCTGGGAGATGGTGTTGAAAGGAAATCGGCTGGAGCAGGCCCTGCGCGTAAAGCTCAGCGGCGAAAATCGCCAGGAATTGCTCGCATTTGTGCATACGTTACCGGAGGCGGAAGTGATTCGTACGCCGAAACCGGACGATCAGGAAGCAGCGGCATTTGTCGACGGATCAGCATGAGACGAGTCGCATGAAACTCGGAATCTTTCTGGCCTTCAGGGCAGGCGGCCATGGCTGTCGCTAGCGCACCGATGAACCATCGGGTGCAGATGGCTATGGGAGGCGTCTGGCGGATTGATTCGCAGCATTCAAGGAGATATGTGCGTATGTAGGAACGCGTTCCCGCACCGCATGGATTGCCTCGCTGCGCCCTCCACTCCTCCAGCCCCCACTGCCCACCCTGAATCAGTCTGCAGCGCGCCTGCACGCACCTGGTCGAATTTTGTTACGAGAAGGGATTGGGCATATGGCAACAAAAAGCAAAACCGGCAAGGGGGGCGCACATGCGCCCGTGAAGGACAAAGGACGTGGGGGGCAGCCTGGCAGCCAGCGGCTCGCACCCCGTGCAGAAGAAGCGGCGCGCCCGGTGGCAGCGGCGCTGCCTAAGGAGGTCACCGTCGATGCGGCCATTACCGTGCGCGATCTGGCGACGCTCATGCAGCGTAGCCCGATTGATTTGATCAAGATTCTGATGCAGTACGGCATCATGGCGCCGATTACCCATACCATCGATCATGATACTGCCGTGATTCTAGGCGAGGAACTCGGTGTGATGGTCAAATGGCCGCCGACTGCGATCCGAGAGGAAGAAGAGGTCGCTGAGGAGAAGGCTGGCTCGATGGAGTCGCCCCGGTCACGGACACGCATTCAGCAGGTCATGGCCGAGCAGGAAGCGGCCCAACTCGAAGATCGCCCGGCTGTAGTTGCGGTGCTTGGCCACGTAGACCATGGGAAGACGACGTTGCTCGACCGGATTCGCCATACTGATGTTGCTGCCGGTGAGGCTGGCGGTATCACGCAGCGTACAGGCGCCTATCAGGTGACGATCTCCGGCCGCAAGATCACCTTTCTTGACACGCCCGGCCACGAAGCGTTCACTGCGATGCGTGCACGTGGGGCTCAGGTCACAGACATTGTCGTCCTAGTGGTGGCCGCCGACGACGGTGTCATGCCGCAGACCAAGGAGGCGATCAGCCATGCGCGCGCTGCCGGCGTGCCTATCATCGTGGCCGTCAACAAGATAGACAAGGCGAATGCCAACCCCCAACGCGTGATGGAGGAGCTGGCCAAGGAGGGTTTGCAGCCTGAGGCATGGGGGGGGGACACCATCATGGTGGAGCTCAGTGCCCTGACCAACATGGGTATCGAGGATTTGCTCGACAATATCCTGGTGCTGGCAGAGGTGGAGCAGTACAAGGCCAACCCCAAGGGTTCCTGTGTGGGCACGGTCATTGAGGGGGAACTTGACAAGCACCGCGGTGTCACGGCCACGCTCCTTGTCCAGAACGGTACTTTGCGTCGGGGCGATACTCTCGTCGTGGGCAAAACCTGGGGGCGCATCAAGGCCATGTTCGACTACGAGGGCAAGATCATCAAGGAGGCCACGCCGAGCACGCCGACTGTTGTCCTGGGCTTGCAAGAGGTGCCTATGGCTGGTGATGTCTTCGAACGTGTCAGCCACGATCGCATCGCCCGTCAGATGGCGGAAGAGCGACGGCTGGCAGGCGCAATCCCGGCGCAAGAGACGCGTCGAACGATGTCGCTGGAGGATTTCTTTGCCCGCTTCGAAGGCGGCGAGGCGAAGACGTTGAACTTGATCGTACGTGCCGACATGCAGGGCACGCTCGAACCAATCATCAAGAGTCTCAACGACCTGACCAATGAGGAGGTCGCGATCAAGATTCTACAGGCCAGCATCGGCGATATTTCCGAGTCTGATGTCATGTTAGCCGAGGCCAGTGACGCTGTGATTATTGGTTTCAGTGTCGGTGTCGACAAGGCTGCCGTCGTGCGTGCCGACCAGTCGGGTGTCGAGATTCGCCACTATGAGGTGATCTATAAGATGCTCGAGGATATCGAGGATGCCATGAAGGGCATGCTCGAGCCGGTCTACAACGAGATCGTCATCGGCCATGCCCAGGTTCTCCAGCTTTTCAAGCTGCGCAAGGGGTTCGTTGCCGGGTGCATGATCAGTGATGGGCTGGTCAAGCGCGGGGCGCTTGCCAAGGCGCGCCGTGGTGCCGAGGAAATTGTCAGCGGAGCGCGTGTCGAGACGCTGCGCCGCTTCACTGAAGATGTGGCCGAGGTGCGCCAGGGCTACGAATGTGGCATCAACCTGACGCAGGGCGACGAACTGCTCAAGGAAGGGGACATCATTGAGTTCAGTGAGCGCGTCCGGGTTCGATAGAGCGAGATCATGTCATCAGAAATCCGTCAGCAACGGGTCGCTGGCCTGTTGTTCGAAGAATTGAGTATCATGCTGGCGGGCGAATTGGCCGACCCGCGCATCAGTCTCGTCACGGTCACTGATGTGCGGGTCAGCAAGGATCTGCGCAATGCGCGCATCTTTGTCAGCCACCAGGATGAGGAAGTCGAGCGCCGCGATGTGCTCAGGGCATTGCGCAGCGCTACGCCCTTTGTGCGAGGCCAGCTTGCTGAGCGCCTGGGTCTGCGCGTTGTGCCTGAACTGATCTTCAGTTACGACGACACACCGGCCAAGGTGGCGCGTGTCGACGATATCCTGCGCCAGATTGCAGCCGAACGCAATCCAAAGGACGATGCCGCTGGCTAGAGAATCGAGGCCTGTAGGGTAGATGGCTTTTCGGTTGATTGATTCGGGCGATTCCCGGATTACGCACGTCAGAGGGGATATTGGCAAGCACTTCTGTACGGCGCAGAGGTGCACCCTGATGGCTGTGAGTCTCCTGCTGGCCTGGTCTCTCGCTGCCTGCGTGCCACCTGCCACGCCAAGGCAAGAGGAGCTTGTCGTCTTTGCGGCGGCATCACTCACCGATGCATTTACGGAGATCGGTGAAGCTTTCGGCGCACGGAATCATATTGAGGTTACCTTCAACTTTGCTGGTTCGCAGACGCTGGCTGGCCAGTTGACATCTGGTGCGCCTGCCGATGTATTTGCATCGGCCAGCGACCGGCAGATGCAGTTTGCCATCGACGGTGAGCGGGTCGACCCTTCTGCTGTGTTCACCTTTGCCGCCAATCGGCTTGTGATCGTCACGCCCCGCGAGAATCCCGGCGCGGTAGTCACTCCAGTTGACCTGGCCTTTCCAGGCCTCAAGATCGTACTGGCCGACGCTGCGGTGCCGGCTGGCAACTACAGTCTCCAGTTCCTGGCAAAGGCGAGTTCCGATCCTGCATACACAACGACTTACAGCATTGCCGTACTCTCTAATGTCGTCTCCTACGAGGAAAATGTGCGCGCGGTCCTGGCCAAAATCGTTCTTGGGGAGGCTGATGCTGCCATCGTCTACTCGTCTGATGTAGCTGGCGAGCAGCGTGACTCCGTTCAGATCGTTGAGATCCCAACTGATCTCAACGTTGTCGCTGCGTATCAAGTAGCGCCCGTCATCGACAGCGACAGGCCAACAATGGCCAGGATATTTGTTGACTTCCTGTTGAGCCCAACAGGACAGTCCATTCTCAACAAGCATGGCTTTCAGCGTGTCAGACCGTAGTGCTGTGTTCGCCCCGACCGACGTGCTACCGGTAGCAGCCACTACCTTGCGGCCAACACGCCGCAAGGGGGTGTTGCTGCCGATTCTATCCATGCCGATGCTGGTATTACTCGGCCTGCCATTACTTGCCTTGCTGTTGCGCCTGGATGTAGTCGACCTGCAGCAGAATCTGGCGTCGCCGACGGTTGTGCGTGCGCTGTCGTTGAGCCTTCTGACCGCAACGGCTACGACAGTATGCGCTCTGTTTCTTGGTACGCCGCTCGCCTATCTTCTAGCACGCCGCTCGTTTCGGGGTCGCCGCATCATCGATACACTTGTCGACCTGCCGATGGTGTTGCCGCCTGCCGTTGCCGGAATTGCGTTGCTGCTCGTTTTTGGGCGCCGCGGCTGGCTGGGCACGCCACTGGAAGCAGCTGGCATTTCGATCGTGTTTACCCCTGTCGCCGTCGTGCTGGCGCAGCTCTTTGTTGCTGCTCCCTTCTACATTCGTTCGGCCGCGGCCGGTTTCGCCGAGATTGACAGCGAATTGGAGCAAGCAGCCGCACTGGATGGCGCAGGTGACTTTGATGTTTTCCGGCATGTGACGGCCGCCCTGGCGTGGCCTGCGATTCTCGGCGGCATGGTCATGACCTGGGCCCGTGCGCTCGGCGAATTCGGTGCAACGATCATTTTTGCAGGCAACTTCCCGGGGCGCACGCAAACCATGCCTCTCGCTATCTATCTTGGGTTTGAGCGAGACCTCGATCTTGCTGTAACCCTAGCCTTCGTGCTGCTTGCCGCATCATTTGCTGTCCTGTGGGTCGTTCACTGGGGTCTGGGGCGGCGCCCATAGCTGCCGGAAAGTTCACATGCTGGAAAAGACGATGTCCCTCCGTTGAATGACATCTACGATTCCCCGGCGCTGGACAAGTGACAGGGCAGGAGAACTTGGTCGAGAGAGAGTGGACGCCCGACGATGACAACTGACAAACCGATGCTGTCGATGGAACTGCGTGACGCCGAACGTA
>CAIRNL010000686.1 GCA_903879975.1 uncultured Chloroflexota bacterium
AAGTTATGTCTCTATGGTTCGGCAAACCAGCGAGGTTTATGCAGCCACCTAAAGTGACTGGACGGCCGCTGGGTATGTGGCCGTCCGTCGTTTTCCCTGAGCGGGCCTGCTTCACGTTTAGGGCAACTGACACGTCACCGGCACGGTGCATTAGCGGACGGTATGACCGAAGAGACCCTACAGCGAACGGGGAATGTGCGGTGCGCCGACAAGCTGAACCGCACCCTTCCTGAGCATTCCGTTTGACCATACCGTTGGGTAGTGATACTCTACTCGCACGCGGCGACTGCAAACGACTCTGCGCCGTTGCGCATGATTACTCTTGAGGTGTTTCGTTCATGGTGCGTACTTCCTTCCGGGCGCTGTGGTTGCCGATTCTGGCCGCACTTGGATTTTTTGCGATTACCTGGCCGGCCTGGCACTGGCTATGGCTTGAGTGGATGTCGAACGAATATTATAGCCACGGTCTGTTGATCCCGCCAGTTGCCGCTTTTCTCGTATTTCAACGCTTTCGCCATGATCAAGAACTCACCTATCGACTTGGACAAGGCAGCGTCTACGGGGTTGTTGTACTGGGCATTCTGCTGGCCATTTATCTCTACTATCTGCAACAGCGCGCCTATTATCTGGCTGCATTTGCCGCGATCGGCATCCTGGCCGGGTTAATCTGGGCAATCGGCGGAACGACAGCCGCCAAGAAGCTTGCCTTCCCGATTGGCTACTTGGTGCTGATGGTACCGTTGCCTTTTGTCGACCGCGTCACTCTGCCGCTGGCGCTCTTCACCGGCTACTGTTCTGGCAGCCTCGTCCAGTTGCTTGGCATGGACATCACCATCGTGGGCAACTCGATCTCGCTGCCCAATGCCGACCTGGTCGTTGGCGCCCAGTGCAGCGGCGTAAACTCACTGATCACGCTGCTGGCATTGCTTGTGCTGGTTGCCTATCTGCTGGATGGACCAGTCTGGTCGCGCGTGGTACTGGTGTTGTTGGCAATTCCGCTGGCGCTCTTGGGCAACATCATTCGTGTGGCAACATTGCTGTTCGTGGCGCGGTCTTGGGGCGCAGATGCCGCCTTCACGTACTACCACGACTATTCGGGCATCTTCTTTTTTGTGGCCGTCCTGCTGCTCATCGTTCCGATCACGCGTGCGCTGCATTTTGGCCGATTGCGAGCAGATGTGATCTGATGGCCAATCGCACGACATGGACAGCCGTCGCAGTTGGCGTATTGCTGGCCGTTGGCTTGGTTGCCGTCTACTACCCACAGCTAGCGCCCACTTTGGTCGGGGCGTCCAGCCTATCTGCCAGCGAGGAGTTGACTTACATCACCGACCTCGACTTCTGGCAGCGTACGCCGCGTGAGCGGGCAGTGCTCGCGATAGCTCACTTCGACTTGGCGCACGATCTCGCCGACGTGCCCATGGAGGTCGGCCCCTGGCAAGGGGTAGACGATCCGGAGACCAACCGCGAGGTCATGATTCTGCTGGAGCCGGAACAATATGTACAGCGCCTGTACGACGACAGCCAGGGGCATGCGCTCTGGTTGACGATGGTGGGTGGCCGCAGTTCACAGCCTTTCCACGCTCCGGATATCTGCTACGATGCCGACGGCTGGCAATACGATCTCGGCTCACATGCCACAGCGCTGGAGGAAGGCGGCGAAATCTACGGGCTCTGGCTGCACAGCAAAAAATTGTTCGAAGGCGACGCAGTGCCGGAAGAACACGTTGTCTACTACTTCTATCTGTTTCCCGACGAGCAGCGCAACCAAGCCGATGGAATCGTCCTCTTCAAGACTACATCAGAACGGTTCGGCACA
>CAIRNL010000687.1 GCA_903879975.1 uncultured Chloroflexota bacterium
GCGCGAAATTTATGTGCTGCTGCGCGAACTGGCCGCAGCAGGTGCAGCGATCGTCCTGTACACGAGCGAACTGGCCGAAATTAACCTTGTCTGTGACCGGGTGCTGGTCATGCACGGAGGTCGAATCGTCGACGAGCAGGATGCGGCGCGCGCAACTGAGTCATCCCTGCTCACCGCTGCACACGGATTGGAGGCTCTTGCATGATCGAGACTGTCCTGACCAGGCGCCGCACGGCGGGCTGGCGCATCTTCACCCGCAGTGGTTGGGTGCTGGGCGTCTGGCTCTTGCTTGCCGTGCTGCTCGGCTGGTATGCAACGTTGATCCCAACTTTTGGCCCATTCCAGCTTACCTCGATCAGCAAGAACAGCCTGCCGCTGGTCTATCTTGCCATCGGCCAGGCGATTATCGTGATCGCCGGGGGGATCGATCTCTCGCTCGGTGCGTTGCTGCTGCTGAGCAACGTGATTGCTGCTCGCTTCATGGAAGACCAGCCGGTCGCAGGTGTGCTGGTCATTGCCCTGGCCCTGATCGCCGGCATTGCCGCCCTCAACTCGATCACCGGGTATGTGATCACGCGCTCAGGTGTGCCGGATATCGTCGTGACGTTGGCGACGAGCTACATCTGGTCGGGGCTGGCGCTTTGGATTCTGCCGTCGCCGGGAGGGGGCACTGCCCCGGAAATGCGTTGGTTGTTCACAGGATCCGAGTCTGGTATCGGCGGTTCCTTTGTCCTGCCGATGGTGATGATGTTGATCCCAGCTGTGCTGGTGGCGATCTGGGCAAGCCGTAGCCGGCTCGGCCTCTCTCTCTATGCGATTGGCAGCAGTAGCACGGCCGCTCGCCTGGCGGGATTGGACGTTCGTCGGGCCAAGATTGCCTCGTATGCCATCGGCGGCGCGCTGGCGGCACTGGCTGGGCTGGCGACAGTCGCTATTACCGGAACGGGGGACCCACGCTTCAGCGTCGGTGCCGGTGCAACGCTGAACAGCGTCGCGGCTGTGGTGCTGGGGGGGATTGCACTCACCGGCGGCATAGGTAGCGTGCTTGGCGTTGTGGCAACCTCGGTGATCCTTATCATGTTGAACCCGGTTTTGATCGCAATGGGCATCAACTCCAATAACGCCCAGGTCATTCAGGGCGTCCTGATCGCCGGCGTCATGATGGTCGGCGGGCTGGTTGCAGTGTTCAAGGAGCGAAGATCATGAGCCAGTCCACCCTCTCCGCAGCAAAGCCGGCGCTGTTGGCGCGTTTGCGCGCCGGCGCAGCTGAGAACCCGACCTGGGCCTTGATCGGCGTGCTGGTTGTTCTCTACCTGGCAACGGGTATCGTTGAACCCAATTACATTTCGCTGACGGGCGTACGCAACACCCTCCTGCAAGCGGCACCACTGGGTATTCTGGCCGGTGCGCAGACGATATTGATGCTCACCGGGGGGATCGATCTGTCGGTCACGATGATCGCGACCGCCTCTGCCTATGTGGCGGCAAATCAGTCCCCCAACGGGGCCGGGATCGCGATCCTCCTCGGCGTGATGGTGGGGCTGATCGTGGGAAGCATGAATGGCACCGGTGTCGCGGTCTTCCGTGTGAATCCCCTGATCATGACGCTGGCGATGTCCGGTATTCTGCTCGGCCTCTTCACGGCGTGGACGCAGACCGTGCTCGCGGGGTCGACGCAGGTTGCGCCGTTCATCAAGTTGCTGGGAGGGGGCTCTTTCATGGGCGGGTTTCCCTACAGCGTCATCGTGTGGGCGGGCGTGGCTCTTGTTTTGATTTGGCTGTTGAAGCGCACCGGATGGGGGCGTCTCCTCTATGCGATCGGCGACAACGAGGTCGCAGTGCGGCTTGCGGGTGTGCGTGTCTGGCA
>CAIRNL010000688.1 GCA_903879975.1 uncultured Chloroflexota bacterium
AATCTCGTGGTGACCTTCTGCAAAAGTGGGGAAGAAGGGCGTGGCACTGTAGTCGCCGGCGGCAATATAATCGTAGAAGGAACGGAAGCACATCTTGAATGAATCAGGGTACCCCTCATTATGGCCGCCCGGATAGTCAATGTAGCGTTTGACCAGGGGGTCCATCAGACCGGGGTCTTTGAAGAGCTGTTCGTTTGGCTTGTTGCGATGGCCGAGCCAGAGTTCATTGGGGCGCTCGCCGTCGAACCAGATGGAATCCTGTTTGCCGGCGATTTCGTAGCGCAGGTTGTTCTTGCGGCCGGCGGTCAACTGCGAAACCCAGAGGACACCCTGTGCGCCGTTTTCGAAGCGGATCAGGACTGCGCCCTGGTCCTCTGTTTCGATGTCGATGGCCTCGGTATTGTCATGCTGCACCATCTTGGCGCTGAAGGTCTCTACCTCGCCCTTGGGGCGGTGGCGGACGGGGAAAACGGTGCGCAGGTCAGCAAACACTGAACTGATGCGCTGCCCGGTGATCGTCTGCACCAGGTCCATCCAGTGTGTGCCGATATCGGCGAGGGCACGCAGGCGACCGCCCTCGGATGCCAGTACGCGCCAGTTGTAGTCGGTGGGGTAGAGCAGCCAGTCCTGGACATAGTTGCCGAAGACCGAGACCACCTCGCCGAGCTGGCCGGCGCGGACGCGCGCCCGCGCCTCGATGCTCGTGGGGTAGAAGCGATAGTTGTAATTGACCCCTGCGGCCAGCTGAACGGATTTCGCCAGCTCGACCAGTTCGGCAGACTCGCGCGAGTCCATCGTCAACGGCTTTTCACACATGACATGCTTGCCGGCCAGCAGCGCGGCCTTGGTCGTGTCGAAGTGCCAGCGGTTGGGCGTCGTAATGTGGACGGCACCCACTTCGTCGTCGTTGAGGATCTCGTCGAAGGTGCTGTACGCCTTGGGGATGCCGTGTGCCTCGGCAAAGCGCTTCGACTTCTCCGGCGACGAACCGAGAATGCCGACCACACGGATGCCGAGACGGCGCAATGCTTCCGTGTGGGCTGGCCCCATGAAGCCAGTGCCAGTGATCGCTACACCAATGTCATACATTGTTTCCCTCCTGCAAGGTGTTTCGTTTGAGATGTCATAGGGTGCTCTTTTCCGTGGGGAAACGGCCGATCTGCCGTAACTACTTGTCGTGGCTGTGCTACGATTGGCGGTTAGTGTATACTGGCTTGTGATTGTCTGTCAACCAATCCAATAACACTTTCGAAACGATCATGAAAAATCCGGCTCAACTCTACCTTGCTGCAGCTGCGACCATCCTCGAACGCATTCAGGCCACGCAGCTGGACGCCCTGGCCGCCGCCGCCGACATCTGCGCGCACACAATTGCCTCCGGCGGCCTCGTCCACCTCTTTGCCACCGGCCACTCGCGCATGTTCGTGGAGGAGATGTTCCCGCGCCACGGCAGCTTTCCCGGCTTTCACTCCATCGTAGAACTTTCCCTGACCAACCACAACCAGGTGGTGGGCGCCAACGGCCAGCGCCAGGCTATGTTTCTGGAGCACGTCGAAGGGCTGGGCAAGGTCATCCTGCGCAATTTCGTTCTCACACCGCCCGACTCCTTCCTCATCTTCTCGAACAGCGGGGTGAACGAAGTGGTCGTCGAGGTGGCGCTGGAGGCCAAGCGGCTGGGTCTGCCGGTGATTGCGGTCGTCTCCGTCGAGCATTGTACGGCCAGTTCCCCCAAGCACTCTTCCGGCCAGCGCCTGATCGACATCGCCGACGTGGTGCTCGATAACTGCACGCCTGCCGGTGATGCGATGGTGCATGTCGAGGGTCTGAACGACCCGGTGGGTCCTGGTTCGACGATCGGCGCCGCCGCCCTGACCAACGCGCTGAAGTGCCTCATCGCCGAGAAGCTGACTGCGCTGGGAGAGCCGCCCATCGTGTTGACCAGCGCCTACTTCATCGGCAGCCAGGCTTCACAGGCTCAGTTCGACGCCGCCTACGACGACTATCGGCGCCGCGTGAAAAGGGTCTATGGCTGATGCCGGTTCTGACATCTCCGTCCGAGCCGACCTTTTACTTCGTCGGCGTGACGACGGGCAGTTCGTCGTCGCGGCGTGTCTTCCCGCGCTGGATGGCCGTGCTGGGGCGGTCGGAGGTCGTGCTGCAGGGCGTAGACTTCCCGCTGCACGATGAGCCGGCCAATTACCGCGCCTTCGTCGAGTTCGTGCGCCGCGAGCCGCTGGCGTTGGGCGGGCTCGTCACAACGCACAAGGTGGACCTGCTCCACGCTGCGGCCGATCTCTTCGACGAGCTGAGTCCCACTGCGGCGGCCCTCCAAGAAGTGTCGAGCATCGCCAAGCGCGGGGAGCGCCTGCTGGGCCACGCCACCGACCCCAGCGCCGGCGGCATCAGTCTGGATGCGATCACCGGGCCGGGTTACTTTCGCGCGAGCGGCGCACAGGTCCTGTGCCTGGGTGCGGGCGGCGCGGCGGCGGCCATTGCGTTGCACCTACTGAGCAAGCCGGACCCTGCGGATCGGCCTGCGCGCTTCGTCGTCGTCAACCGCTCAGCCGCTCGCCTGGCGAGCCTGCGCGCCGTCGTTGCGGCCTTCGGCAATGCCATTGAGTTCGACTATATTCTGAACGAGGATGCGCGCGGCAACGACGCCCAGATGGCGCAACTGCCGGCGAACAGCATTGTCATCAACGCTACGGGCATGGGCAAGGATCGACCTGGATCGCCTATCACGGACCATGGGGTTTTTCCAGAGCGCGGGATTGCCTGGGAGCTGAACTACCGCGGCGAACTCGATTTCCTGCGCCAGGCGCAGCGTCAGCAGGCTGTCCGGGACCTGCGCGTCGAAGATGGCTGGCTCTATTTTCTGCACGGCTGGGCGCAAGTCATCAGCCATGTGCTCGACCTGTCCATCGATCCGGCCCTCTTTGACCGGCTTGGCGCCGAAGCAGCAACGCTGCGCTAACGTGATGGGATGTAGAAGCAAAGGAGAGAGTGATCATGCAGCCCAGACCGCTCCGTACAACCGTGATCGGCAGTTACCCGTTCCCAAGCTGGCTGGAGTTCGCCAGCAGCCATCTGGATCAGTTCGGTGCCGACGACTTGGCCGAACTCATCGATGACGCCGTTGTCTGCGCTATTCACGACCAGGCTGCAGCCGGGCTCGATGTGCTCACCGACGGCGAACAGACGCGCCTCGACTTCAACCTGTCTTTCTACGGCTATTTGCGCGGTATTGCCCACGAGGGGCAGTCGCCGCGACGCTGGGGGCCGCCGGCGCACGATCAGCGTGGCAAGCACGCCATCGTTGCTGCGCTCGACGCGCCCGGTGGATTGGGCGTCGTCGAGGAATTCAAGCGCCTGCGCCGCCTGGCACCCCCTGGCCCCACGCTCAAGGCGAGCATTCCCGGCCCCTACACGCTCAGCGGACGGCTCCTGCCCAACGACACCTATGCCGACCGCTATGCCGTGACCGAGGCGCTGTTGCCGCTGGTGCAGCGCGAACTCGTTGCGCTGGTGCAGGCTGGCTGCCAGGAGATCACAGTGGACGAGCCGTCGATGTCGTGCTATGCGTACAAGGAAGACCCGGATCGCTTCGTCGATCTCTTCAACCGCACCGTTGCGCCCATTGTGGGGCAGTGCCGTCTGTCGACGCACCTCTGTTTCGGCAATTTCAAGGCGCGTGCCGTCGGCCCGCGGCGCTACGCCCCCATGTTTCCTGCCTTCCTCGGTATGAGCGTCGACGAGATTCACGTCGAGATGGCGAGCCGCGAGTTTGCCGAGATCGAGGTCATCGGCGCCATCGCCCAGCAGAAAGATGTGGCGGTGGGCATCATCGATGTCAAGAGCTACTACATTGAGACGGCGGAAGATGTGGCGGAGCGGGTGCGCCTCTGCCTGCGCCATGCGCCGGCGGAGCGGCTGGCTTTTGCGCCCGACTGTGGTTTGAGCCAGACAGCGCGCTGGGCAGCACGGAAGAAACTGCAGAATATGGTGGCAGGTGTACAGATCGTCCGTTCTGAAATGGGGCTGGCATGAGCGCCACGCCGCGCACGATCGTCGTCGCCGGCAGCACGACGGTGGACCTGCTTGTCGGCGGCGCAGACCACCTGCCTACGCTGGCCGATGATGGCTTCCGCGCCGACAATCTGGCCTGGTGCAGCGAGCCGCTGCGCATGGTGGTGGGTGGCAATGGGGCGAACACCGCCTTTGCGCTGGGCCGGCTGGGCGCGCCGGTGCGT